>CAZJYF010000330.1:0-4960 GCA_964549665.1 uncultured Saprospiraceae bacterium | reverse complement strand
ACCTGCTATGCTGGCCTTAAACAATCCATTTTCTCCGCTGCATAATTGATTTGGGGCCACCTCAATATTGGTCAGGGGCAGTTCGACAATAATTTTGGAAATGATATTCGACTCGCCGATAAAATCGGTGCAGGGCGTTCTTCTCGCACAGCGGATATAGTAGGTCGTTTGCGTAATTGGTCCGGGGTCTAAATCGGGTGAATTGGAGTTGGGAATCATCATCCAATTGGGGTCTCCGGGGCCGTTGAAAATGGGCACATTACTCTTCAACCAAATAAATTCCATGACCCCAAAACCGCCGGAAGCGGAATTTAGGTTCGTAATCGGCGCCGGGTCTGCTCCCAAGCCACACAAATTTTCGTTGCCTTGAATGCTGCCCCCATCCGTAATATTGTCGCACTCCTGAAACACTCCTGCATCGATCGTAAAATTATCGGGCGTCAAGGGCAAAACTTCAAAGACATCGGTGATACCGGTCAAACTATCTGCGTCGCTGTCCAATTCATCATCGCTGCCTTGATTTTTGGACGTAAAAGTGAAACCGGTGGGCAGGCTGCTCTTTACAAACTCCACCACATAATTACCCGCAAAAACATCCTTGAATTCGTAAAATCCTATCAAATTGGTACTCGTCGTTGCAATAACGGACCCTGCGGGCATGGAAATCAGTCTGACTTTAATTTCCTGAATGCCGCTTTCGATGGAATCCTGGATGCCATTTCTATTAAAATCCAACCACACGAAGTCGCCGATATTTATTTTATTATCCAATTTGATTAAACCCGCATCTACATCGCTATTGAAAGTGCCGACGGAAAGAGGAATCGTATTCGTGAAACCGGTGAAGGGTTGAACATCGCTGTCTTTTGCCTCCGTTCCAATATTCATGTCGGTAAAAAAATAATTTGGCAACAGCCCAAAATGCAATTTATAAAAACCGGGTTCCAAGCCATCGAATTGATAGAATCCGTTGGCATCGGTTTGGGTCGTATCGGCAAAGGGGTTGCCGCTTCCGGTCGTTCCACTGAGGATGACGGTAATGCCGGGCAATCCGGGTTCTCCGGGGTTTTGCCAACCGTTTTCATTGATATCCTCCCAAACGAAGTCACCTATTTTGGAGGGATTTTCGATGAAAATAGTCTTCGAACAAGAGCAGCCGTTGCTGTCGGTGACGGTCAAATCGTAACTTCCTGCGGTCAGGTTGGCTGCCAAAGCAGTTGTGCTACCATTACTCCATTGAAAGGTATATGGTGCGACTCCCCCGGTAGCATTGGCGGTAACCGCACCATCATCGCCGCCGAAAGTGGTAATCGGAGAACTGATACTCCCTCCGCATTGAAGCTGGTCAGGCTGTTCGATTTGTACGGAATTCACAACGGAACATCCATTAAAATCAGTGGTCGTCACAAAATAAATGCCCGCCGTCAGGTTAGAAATTGTTTGATTGATAGAATTATTACTCCATCTAAAAGCATAAGGAGGAACCCCATCTACACCGTTTACAGTCGCCACCCCATCATTTCCACCAAAACAAGAAACACCTTGTCCGCTAGTCGTTGAAGACAAATCGGAGGTAAAATCAACTGCCGCCGAAGCGGTTTTTTGGCAACCATTCGCGTCCGTTACCGTCAGGTTATAATTGCCCACAGGCAAATCATTCAGCACATTAGTCACTGCAGCGGCGGAATAATCCCATTCAAAGGCGAAAGGAGGAGTCCCGCCAAGGACGGTCGTATTTATCACCCCACTGGAATCATCCGGGCAGGTAACATCTGTCACATTGAGGAACAAAAATAAGGGTCCGGGTTCTGCAATGGATACGCTGCCGGTTTCCATGCAACCACTAGCATTGGTAACAGTCACATGGTAGTTACCCTGTGCCAAGCCGGTAATAATATCTGTTGTCGAATGGGCGGGGTCATCCCATTGAAAGCTGAGGTTGGCCGTATCCCCGGTAGCAGTTAACCAAGCTAATCCGTTGGCATCTCCGAAGCAAAGAATATCATTCGAAAAAACCTCGATGGAAAAAGATGATTGAGCACCCACTGCCACGCTATCGACCGCAATGCATCCGTTGACATCCGTGACGGTCACGTGATAACTGCCCTGCCCCAAAAATGAAATCGTTTCAGTAGTTTGAAAAAACGGGTCGTCCCATTGAAAAGTGTAGCCCGGCGAACCTCCCGTTGCGGAGACGGAGGCGGATCCGTCATTACTCGTTGCGCAGGTTGCATCCGTTTTTCCAACCGATAATTGGATGGGCTGCGGAGAGTTGACAAACGCGCTTCCCGTCACTTTGCACCCATTCAAATCAGTAATTGTAACTTTATAAATACCTGACAACAAATTATTTATGCTTTGAGTCGTTTGATTTTGGGGGTCGTTCCATTGAAAAGTATATCCGCCCGTCCCGCCAGAAGGGATCGCCAAAATCGAACCGTCGCTGGAATCGCTACAACTCGTATTCACAATGGAAAAATCCAATTCAAGTGGGGGTGGTTCATTAATAACCACCGTGCCTATATCCGCGCAGCCGTTTTGGGCCGTAATGGTCACATGGTAGGTTCCGGCGGCCAAGCCAAAGACAAAATCATTGGAAGAATTATTGGGGTCGTCCCATTGAAAGGTAAAGTCGCTGGGATTGCCATTGGCAATCAGCACCAGCGCTGTGCCGCCACTCTCACCCGCACAAGTAACATCCGTGGAAATTAGGGAAAAATTCAATTCCATGGGTGCCATAATGGTTACGGCATTCGTGGCGGTGCATCCGTTCATATCGGTGACCGTGACGTGGTAGTTTCCGGCTGCCAGATTTTGGACTGTCGCAGTGGTTTGGTTATCCGGGTCGTCCCATTGATAAGAAAATCCGCCTGCGCCACCCGTTACACTCACCGTCGCGCTGCCATTAGCCTGTCCGCCACATATTACATCGATGGAGGTTATGCTCGTCACCAAAATTGACGCTTCGCCAACTTCCACACTTGCCTCTGCAACACAACCGGAAGCGTCGGTCACCAAGACATGATAGGTTCCGGCGGTCAAACCCGTAGCAACGGGGGAGGTTTGAGAGTTTGGGTCATCCCATTCAAAACTGTAGGGCGGAAGGCCCCCGGTAATTGAAGCCACCGTAGCTGAACCATCCTGCATTCCAAAACAACTTGCATCGGTGGCAGACAATTCCAATCCAAAAAAAGGAGCCGCTTCAATCTGTCCACTTTCGACAATCGAACAATTATTGGCATCGGAAATGGTCACAAAATAGGTTCCAGGGAGCAAGCCGGTCGCTGTGGCAGTTGCTTGCCCCGCAGGGTCACTCCAAAGAAAAGTGTAGCCTGCTGTTCCGCCGGAAACTAATGCCGTGGCAATGCCATCGCCCACTCCAAAACAGTTTTCGTTGGAGGTCGAAAGGATGGCAGTAAGTAATGAAGGTTCTGAAAGGGTTATAGTTTGAGAAGTGGCACAACCATTGTTACCGCTGACGGTTACGGAATATACACCTGCTGGCAAGCCGGTGGGGTCTTCCACATTTCCAAGCCCGTTATCCCAGGCTATTTGATAGGGCGCATCATTCCCCAAAATGGTCAAATCGATGCCACCGATTGAATCTCCGTGGCACTGAATTTCCGAAAGAGTACTCAATTCTATAGCAGGCGCTTCCAAAACCGTTATTTTCACGATATTGGACACGCCCTCAAAAAGTTCACATTCAGACCGCCGGACGGTGCGAATAAACCAAGTGGTTTGTCCCAAAGGGGAAGGGTTCAAGGAGGATGTATCACTTCCGGGTACCGCCACCCAATCGGGGCTACCCGGGAAATAGGCAGTTCCAAGGGTGCTTGAAAACCAAAGATATTCTAAAATGCCACAGCCGCCAGAAGGCAAGGTCACATTGGTGAGTGTGGCAGGGTCAAAACCAGGTCCGCAGCCTAACTGGTCTCCTGCAATTTCACCCCCATTTGTCACATTATCACAACATTGCGCTTTTTTTACTATAATATTGGACTCGCCCGCATATTCTAAACAACCTTCCCGTCGAACGCACCTCCTGTAATAAGTGGTGACTGCGATAGGACCGGGGTCAAAATCAGGGCTGTTGGAATTTAAAATAGGTTGCCACGCGGAAGGTGGACCGCCGGGAAGGTCGGTGGTGAATATCCAAATATATTCAAGCGTGCCCGTTCCGCCACTTGGCAGGCTGACGTTAGTTATGGGTGCGGGGTCAAATTCGGGGTTTGGGCAAGCTGTTTCATCGCCAGCAATAAGCCCGCCATCGAGGACATTGTCGCAACCTCCGTTCCATTCGTTTAATTCGCTAATATATTCAGGGGTTTCCGCACCCCTGACCGGAGGGGCTTCTGCCAAAGAGATGGAAGCAAATGCCAAGCAGGCAATCGCCGGGAAACCAATTTTGAAAATGGATTTTTTTATTGGTTTGAAAGTGTTTTCAAATGCCAGTGTTTCAAGTAGCCGTCTCATAGTTAAAATTTTCAAAACATAGTGCAGGGACAAAAAGGTTGAATGCATAAAAAACAACCTCTTTATCTAAGCATAAGACTATAATCATGGTCGCCCGGTCTTCTGTATTTGGTGCGCGGGAAAACTTAAATATCCGGCACTTCCTTTCCAAGGGGTTTCAACCCCTTGAATGGCACGGTCAAGGGGTTGAAACCCCTTGGAAAGTTTTACTTTTTTGTGCACACCTAAACCTATCAGATAGGCCGAGACATAATGTCGATTAAAGATTTTGGAACAGGAGCAAAAATTGGCGAGTTTTCTTTTCTAAATAAAATAATTGAGACGTTCAAACATATGACAAAAACTATACCATTACATTTTTTATTACTTTATAAATATTTGATTTTCAGAACATTTTTAAATTATAAAAAAATTACTTCTTTCTTTTTGTTAATATGTGTCGATGAATTTTCAATACCTGAGGCACTAAGGGATGCATGCCGTC
>CAZJYF010000329.1:0-4963 GCA_964549665.1 uncultured Saprospiraceae bacterium | reverse complement strand
CCACAGAAATAAAGCCATCAGTCCCAGCAGTAAAGCCAGATTAAACAGTGAACTATTAATGACATGAATGTCTGGAGTATAGGTTTTAAAGCCGAAACCGGTACGGTTTAAAGATTCGCCGCCGATAATAATCATCAGGCGAATGGCATAAGCGGCATAAAGTGTGCAGCAACCAGCCAAAATCTGCATCCAGCGCTGATGTAAAAAAAACAGCAGTCCGATAATGGGAATTAAAACGCCGGGTATTAACCAGTTCAGCCAGATTTCAACCCGATATTCGTTGGCAAAAAATGCCAGTGCGCGTTGACCTGAAATATCGCCAAAATGATGTAGCCACCAGTTATAGCTGACCCAGAAAAAACCGCCCAACAATGAAGCGACCCATAATACCCGAGCATAAACATGCAAATTGTTACTGGCCTGCATCCCGGCAAGCCTGGCAAGCCCTGGAAACAACGCCAGATAACAACCTGCCCCTGCAGCGATGCCGGTGGCTAAAAAAAGCAAGGGCATCACCGGTGTGTTCCAGAACGAAACCCCATGCTCGGCCATCAGGTACAAACCGGAATACATGGGTGGAAACAGACCTAAAATCAGAGCAAACAATAGAATTGGCAAACGCCAGCCTTGCAGTTCAAGAATGGCGTAGTGTCTTGACCATAAGCTCAAAAAATCCAGTAACTTTTGTTTAACGCCAGTTATGGCATCCAGCTCATGTCGATAACTGTCACGTAGATACTGCATGGTCATCCACCAGCTGAACATAATAAACAGCGGCAATAAAAACTCTGCCCATTTAATAAACGCGGTGGGCAGGTAATTCCAGCCATAAAGATAGGTATGAAGTAATCGACCGGGCTGATGTACTTCGGCTATTACGTTAATCATGCCTGTGGCTGCGAAGACGATTGCCATGGGTAAGGCCAAAGCCAGATTCGAGGTCATTTTTGCCCGCAGCAATAGAGCGACCACCCAGATTAAAAAAATACCGCCAGCGACACCGACTAAATAAGAATAATTCGGCAACAATATGGAAAATGGCAGCTCATGAACCACATTTAAAATTTCATTCATTTCAGGTTCAGAACTGTTCATGACGCCTCCTCTTTGCCATTCACTGGAATTGGAATACGCCATTCGGACTTTTTTTCCAGATATTCACGGCCTGATGACCATAGCGTAGGTTTACCACCCGATAAATTGTTCTGCATGGCATGGGTCAGGCCGATATAAAAAACCCGAGGTTCATTGCCGGTTTCTGGGTTCAATACTTGCACCGGCTCAGTTGCTACAGCTTTCGCCACGACGCTGTCAGGATCATTCAGATCACCAAACTGACGCGCACCACCGACACAGGTTTCCACGCAGGCCGGCAACAGCCCCTGATCGATGCGCTGTGAGCAGAACGTGCATTTGTCCGCTGTTTGGGTAACCGGATTGATAAATCGTGCATCGTAAGGACAGGCATTGACACAGGAACCGCAGCCAATACAGAGATCATAATCAATTTCAACAACGCCATCACGCCGTTGCCAGGTGGCGCCAGCCGGGCAGACCTCAACACAGGAGGGGCGTTCACAATGATTACATAAGCGCGGTAAAAAACTGCGTTTGACATTTGGAAAAGTACCGATTTCCACATCGGGCACGGTGGTTCTGAACTGCCCATCGGGGACATTGTTCTCAATTTTACAGGCAACTGTACAAGCCTGGCAACCGATATCAAAAAATTATTATGCGACAGCCGTTCGGAATTGTTGCGGTAAATAAAAGCTTCCTGATTGATGTTGTTGACAATCAAATCCAAATCTCCGTCATTATCCAAATCGGCATACACCGCTCCATTCGAAAAAACAGGCTGATCAATCCCCCACTCGACCGTCTTATCGGCAAAGGTGAGGTCCCGGTTATTTTGGAAGATGAAATTGGCAATCTTTTCAGAAGGCATTTTTTCCATCAAAAGCTGGTCGTGAGATTCTTTATCTGAGGAATCATTCGGCAGGTTCTTCCGCTTTGAAATATTGCGCACATAGTCGAGGTCATTGGGTCGTTTGAAGATGCCGTTCGAAACGAACAGGTCTTTGAAGCCGTCGTTGTCGAAGTCGCCAAACAGGGGCGTCCAACTCCAATCCGTGGCATAGATTCCCGCCAAAAGGGCTATTTCGCTGAAGAAACCATTTCCCCGGTTCAGTTGCAAGGTATTCCGGACTAATTGGGGGTAGTACCCAAAATCCAACTTCTTTTGAAAGATTTTCATTCGGTCTTCGCCAGCAGATTTTTTGAGGATGTCCTCCCGGTTGGGCAACATGTCCAAAACCACGAGGTCGAGCCAACCATCGTTATTGAAATCGGCCAGGTCGTTTCCCATCGAAGAGCGGCTTGTGTGCCACATTGATTGCGCCAAACTTTCGGTAAAGGTCCCGTCGCAATTGTTGAGGTAGAGGTAATCGTTTTCATGGAAATCATTGGAAATGAAGATATCGATGCAGCCGTCTTTATTGATGTCTCCGACGCTAATCCCCAAACCGTAACCTATGTGGCTCGAATAAATTTTTGCTTCCTCCGTAACATCCACAAAATGGGGTTGCCCATCCTCAAAATCATTCCGAAATAGTTTGTCGCCTGCTTTGGCATCCTTTCCCAACCTCAAGGTAGATGGTCCATACGATTTGGAGGTGTGGACGGAATGGTTCAGGAGGTACATATCGAGGTCGCCGTCGTTGTCGTAATCAAAAAAACTAGCCTGTGTGGAAAAGCCAACGAAGGCAAGACCGTAGTCCTTCGCCTTCTCGGTAAAGGTCATATCTCCGTTGTTGATAAACAATTGGTTTGCACCGGAGATACCTTTGTAATCCCCTACTTGGGACACATAAATATCCAAAAAGCCATCTCCGTTTACATCCGCCATGCAAACGCCCGTCTTCCAATCTCCCCGTCCGCCCACGGCAGCCGCCCCGGTAATATCCTCAAAAGCAAAATGCCCTTTGTTCAGATACAATTTGTTGGGCGATTGGTTGGCGGTGAAGTAGATGTCCGCAAGACCATCATTGTTTATGTCGCCGACTGCCACTCCGCCCCCGTCGTAGAAGTACAGGTATTCGATGATATTGAAGTTGGTGTCTGCCTTTAAATTGTTGGAAAAAGAAATATTCGTGTCGGAAGGAGCTAAAAGGGTGAAAAGTTTATTGTTTTTCGGAGCTTCCCCACAGCCTTCCCCCGCCATGACAGAAATTAAAAACAAGAAAACGGCCGCCTGATTCAAATTCATTAGCCTAATCGTTTTTCGAGGAATTGCAAAATTAGTAGTTTTATAAAATGGTGGTAACCAAATTTTTATTATAAAAAATAGCCTCATTAAAATGGCCCCAACGCTCCTTGCCTATTGTTCCAGCTCGTTCATTGGTTGCGGTCAAAGGTAGAAATTCAAAGTGTTACGGGAAAGAAAAATTTTACAATTAACCAACAAATCATTTTAACAATGATGGGCTTTTCCTGTTAATATCCTGTAATTTTGCAGCCGATTTGCAAAATGGAAAGGAAATGATTTCGAATCTCCTTTTTAGGGCGCAAAAAAACGACTGCAAAACATATAATTTTTCAATCCATGGCAAAGAGAAAATTCAACGGTACAGACGAACCACTACCCAAAATGACCAAAGAAAAATTTCGGGAAGCCCTGCAAATTTTTCAGTTCGTAAAACCCTACCGTCGCTCGCTAATCTTTGGGATGATATTACTGTTTCTCTCCAGTTTGGTTATTATGATATTCCCTTATTTGGCAGGGCTTATGGTGGATATTGCACAGGGGCAAGCTACTTACGACATTTCTCTTTCAGATATTGGGTTGATATTATTGGCAGTCCTTATTGTACAAGGGGTCGTTTCTTATTTTAGGGTGTTGCTTTTTGCAATAGTTAGCGAAAAGGGAATCGCCGACGTTCGCAAGGCTTTGTATGAAAAATTGGTGACCCTGCCCATTCTCTTTTTCGAAAAAAACAGATTGGGCGAATTAATCAGCCGGCTGACGGCCGATGTGGAGAAACTTTACAACGCCTTTTCCATTACCCTCGCCGAATTTCTAAGGCAAATCATCGTCCTCATTTCGGGTATTATCTTTCTGGCTATTATGACCCCGAAATTGTCCCTCATCATGTTGGCCACTTTTCCGGTCATCGTAATCGGGGCGATGGTCTTTGGACGTTATATTCGAAGACTTTCCAAAGAACGACAGAAAAAGCTGGCCAATTCGAACGTCATTCTCAGCGAAACCTTACAAACCATCGATGCCGTAAAAACCTTCACCAACGAATGGTTCGAGCACATCCGCTACGGAAAAGCGATTGACCGGACGGTTGTCGTTGCCATTAAATATGCACACGGCAGGGCCCTTTTTGCCGTTTTCATGGTCACCATTCTCTTCGGGGCCTTGTTCTTCATTATTTGGCAAGGCGCAATAATGGTGAGCAATGGAACCATCTCGGCAGGGCAGTTGATTTCCTTCGTCGTTTATACGGGCATTATTGGGGGGGCGATTGCAGGCTTGGGGAATTTTTATACGGAATTGCTCGGCGCCATCGGGGCCACAGAGCGAGTTCGGCAAATCCTCAGCGAGTCAAGTGAAGTCAGTCTGCAACAGTCTTCTTCCCTTTCTGGCAGTCGCTTATTGGGTGAAATAATTTACGAAAATGTGCAGTTCACCTATCCAACAAGGGAAGATTTACCCATTTTGAAAGGGCTGAGCTTTCGGGTTCACGCAGGGCAAAAGGTTGCTTTGGTCGGACCGAGTGGCGCGGGCAAATCAACCATCGTTCAATTGCTATTGAAATTTTATGAGATCGATGGCGGCGATATAAAAGTAGATGGGAAAAGCATTTCTGGCTTGAATACGACGGCTTACCGCCAAAATATTGCCATCGTTCCGCAGGAGGTTATTTTATTTGGAGGAACCATCCGCGAAAATATT
>CAZJYF010000328.1:0-5002 GCA_964549665.1 uncultured Saprospiraceae bacterium | reverse complement strand
GGGAGCTCCGGGGGGCCGACACTAAATGACCGGGCGCAACTCACAACGAACAACTTCCGGGTTATGCACAATTTGTGAAAGCTCTTCAGATTCCTGTTTTTGCTTCCACGAGAAAATCGTTTTGTATTTTTTCAATGCTCCTTTCCTAAGCATTTTCAATGCTTCCGGGTCGAAATACAGCATTCGCATCATATCTGAAAAAGTGCTGATGCTTTGCTCTGGTGAATTAAAACGAAACAACAACCCGCAAGAGTTGTCAATGAATTTTCGTATGGAAAATACATCAAAACTCAGGATAGGCAAAGCGTTGGATAATGCGTTTGAAATGAGTTCCTGCGAGCTGTCGGAAGTTGGCAGAAACAAAAGGGACGCATGGTGCAGCGCTTTTTTTAGTGAATCCTTGCTATACTTTGAAATAATTCGAACCGAATTAGAAATATTATATTTTTCCGCTAATCGGCAAAACTCCTTTTTTTGTTGACCTCCCCTGTCAATAATTACTAAATGGATGCGGTTGCGATGCTTATTGGTAACATTGTAATAGAATTTCGCAAAAGATCGAATTGCAATTTCAACTTCCAATTGAAAGTTGGAATCGAGGGATGTCAAAATAACAAAAGGGGGCATAGTTAAATCGGTTTTATGTAAAAATATGCTTTAATTTTTCCCGCTTATACAACACCTTCCACCAAAAAAGGTGACGGCAATAAGCCGGCTTTTAACTCGGTTAGATAGGACATTTTTCAGTCCCTGAACTTAGATTTGACAATGTGCGAGTATGTCCATGGAAATATCCTGTATTCTACATTACACCACCAGGGAAATAGCACTTCTATTATTGCCCAGGATGTTATATAAGAATTATTCTACCCCAAGTAAGTAAGGTAATTATCTTTTCATGTTCACAGGATTAGGAAGAGAATTAAATTAGGATTAAACTTGGTTGCAATATGGGATTTTTGAATTCTGGCAAGCAAGTGCAAAGTAGTTAATTTGTGACATGAAATTTTTTAGTATTTGTAAAAATATACTTCGTTGGTAGGTCTTATTCCCTTCTGTTTTATTAAAAAAATAAAAATTAAACATATCAAAAACGAACACTTCAATAAAAGATTAAATATCTTTTTTGATTTTAAATAATATTTATTTTAATAGAAAAAATTAAATATGTGACTTTTTTGCGGACACATTATTTTAAAAAATAAATAGAAATTTTTTCGAAAATGTGCCAAAAATCGTTTTGCTTCAACGCCCGCAAATGCGGTTCAGGTAGATTCCGAGGTTTTCAGCAACATCTTCCTGCCCTTTTTGAATATTGTAAAGGAGCTTTGCCTGCTCGTAAAAGGGCTTGCGGTGTTCTAAAAGATGACCGATGAACGCAGCCCATTCTTCTTCAGGTCTCTCGGCAATTAAAGGGCGGTGGGCCAGCTCATTTTTGAGTCGATCTAGCAATATTTCCAAAGGGGCATTCAAAAAAATGGTGAATCCGTGGGTATTCATCCATGCCATATTGTCAAAAAAACAAGGGGTGCCACCCCCGGTTGCGACAACTACTTTTTCGCACTGAACGAGTTTTTTCAAACTAATCCCTTCCAAGTTTCTGAAATGCGTTTCCCCTTTTTCTTCAAAAATTTTGGCAATTGGTATGCCTTCTTCTTTTTCAATAAATTCGTCCAAATCAATAAAATCATATTCTAAGCGCGCAGCCAATTTTTGGCCTATGTAGGTCTTTCCGCTTCCCATAAATCCAATTAGAAATATTCGCATAGCAAGCTTGGAGTAGTTTTGAAAATAATTTGTTTTGGAAAAGAAAAAAGGCGTTTTTATGCCATCGCGTCGTAATAAAGAGCGGCCGCCCCGAGGAGTGGAATGTCCGGGTTCGAGGAAACTTTTATGGTTAAGCGGCTTACCACGGGGCGGTAGGCGAAAATTTGTAGCCGTTTCCAGAGGGCATCTTTGAAGAAGTCATAAGACTTGCTCACCGACCCTCCCAAAATTATAATTTCTGGGTCCAGGGCATACAGGATGGCAATGATGGCATTTCCAAAATGAAAGCCGTATTGCTCAAAAATTTTAATGGCTTCTTTATTTCCTCCGGTCGCCCGTTGAAAAAGTTTTTCCCCGTTTGTCGAGTGCGTATTTTCAAAGTATTGTCCACTACAATAATGTTCGTAATGATGGTCCAGGTAGGGAAGCATCCCGAACTCTCCGGCACCACAGTTGAAGCCGTTGTACAATTTATTTTGGATAATGATACCGGCAGCCATGCCCGTTCCAATAATTAAACCCATCAGGTTTTCATGGCCTTTGCCTTCCCCGAAATATTTTTCACCCACGGCGAAACAATTCGCATCGTTATTGACGTAAACAGGAACGCCAAAGTGCTTTTCCAAGTGCTGCTTTAGATGGACTTCTTCCCAGGATGGAATATTTTGAACATCGTAGACGATGCCTTTTTCGACATCCACAATGCTCGGTACGCCAATGCCGATGCCGGAAATGGTTTTTTCAAAAAGCGTTTCGATGGTTGCAATCACCTCCTGTAATACTTGCTTTTCCTTGCCTTGCGAAGAGATGAGTTGCGTTTTGGTTTCCTCAATCATATCGCCTTTGATTTTGCCCGCTTTGATTTTTGTGCCGCCGAGATCTACTCCGATTATTGTGTGGTCCATCGATTTTACATTTAAAATAATATGCCTAAAGCCGTAGCCAATACCTTCCTGTTCGAGAAAATATTTCCAAGAAAAGGCAAAAAGTAGTTTTCTCGAACAGGAAGGATTGAGCTAGGATGCGTTTTTGGTTTTTCTTGAACTTATGGTTTCATTATTAATGAGGGGTTTCGCCCAAAATCCAATGCTGAGAATGTAACCTAAAGAAACGTACAATAACAGCATCCCCATTTTTAATCCAAAAATATCGCCCAAAGACCCGATAATGAGTGGAATAATAGCTCCGCCTGCAATACCGGTTATCAAAATACCGGAAACGGACCCGTGATGCTTCTCCACCGAATTGAGCGCAAGGGAAATAATAATGGGCCACATCACGGAGGCAAAGAATCCCACCATTGGGAAGGCTATCAAGGCAATGAATTCTGAAAAGAACAATCCAGCCGTGAGGCTGACAAGGGCAGCGAGGGTAAACCCGATCAAGATTTTTCGACTATCCCAAAATTTTAGCAAAACCAATCCGAGCACTGTACCGGCAGTCATCAGGCCCCAAAACCAGGAAACCGTGCTGGCCCCTGTGGTTTGAGGATTTACACCGTGATAAGTTTCCAAAAATTTGGAAATCCAGTTGGCAACACCTTGTTCCGTGCCTACATAAGCAAAAATAGCCACGAAATACAAAAGAACCACTGGGTTTTTTAGCAACTCGATATGCGTATGAAAGGTGCCTACTTTTTCGTCTTCTTTTAATTTTACGGTTGGGAATCCGGAAAAACCGATGACAAATACCATCACCAGGGAAATAACGGCAAACAGCCAATAAAGGGATATCCAAGGCAATTGCCGGGGCACTATTCCCGATAAGATATCAACCAGGAAATTGCTTTCCCCTTCATTCCCAAAAAGGTTTAAAACGAGGTAGGAATAGACCAAAGGGCTGACGAAAGAAGCGAGCCCAAATAATAGTTGTGCTGCTACCGAATTAAACGCGAAATGTTCTTCTCCGCCCGCCACCCGGAGGAGGGGGTTGATGGCCACCTGAAGCATGGCCATTCCGGTGCCTATCAAAAAAAGAGAACCGATAAAAATGATGTAGTTCGGACGGTACGCAAAGATAAATGCTCCCAAAAAAGCGATGAAAAAAGCGAGGACCATCACCTTTTTTGCGCCGTATTTCTCCACCAAGATGCCCGAAGGGATGGACATGACACCATAGGCAATGAAAAAAGCAAAGGGCAATAAAGCCACCAAGGTCAAACTCAAATCAAAGCTTTTGATGATATCCGGGACCATGGGGCCAACGATATTCGTCAAAAAAGAAATGACAAAAAAGGTCAGGAAAATGAGCCCTACGATGAAGTAATTTCTTTTCATAATTATAGTCGTTTTGTTAGTTATTGGTCATTGGTGGTCGTAGGTGGTGAGGACAATATTCGCAAGTAATTATTACTCAACTAAGCGGCAGCTGACCCTCCGGAAAATTCTTTTGGAGGGAACAGTATTTAATAATGGCAAAGAAAGATGATTTAAAATCAAAGGCTGATAATTAGCTGCAAGGTAAAATTATCGAATGCAAAGACCGCAAAAAATTATTTTATTTTTTAAAAACAAAACTATCTCCCCCACTTTTTGCTTGTCATCGAGCGTTGGAGTTCTATTTTCTGAGGCCAATAGCTTTAATTTTTTTGAAGTAATAAAATTTCCTTGAAAAGAGGAATTTTGACTACATTTCTGCGAATTTTTGAACATTTCTTAGCTTCTGTAAATCCTTGTCAGCCATGAAAAAGATTCTATTCACCTGCACCCTTTCCTTTTTCTTCTTTCTTAACCAATCTTTTACACAAGTCAAAAAAGCTCCAGATCGGTATCGAGGCGACGGCCCTTGGCCACAACTCATCATTCGAGGGGTAACCCTTATCAAAGGGGATGGAGCGCCACCAATGGGACCCATTGACATCGTGGTGGAAAAGAATCGCATCAAAGAAATCAAAGTAGTGGGCTACCCCAATGTGCCCATCGATTCATCCAAGCGACCAAAATTGGAACCCGGTGGCAAAGAACTCGATTGCGAGGGCATGTATTTGATGCCTGGCTTTATAGACATGCACGCCCATATCGGAGGCGAAAGGCAGGGGGCTGATGCAGAATATGTCTTTAAATTGTGGATGGCCCATGGCGTAACAACCATCCGGGAACCCGGCAGTGGGAACGGGTTAGACTGGGTTCTGGAGGAAAAGGAAAAGAGCGCCCGCAACGAGATAACCGCTCCGCGGATAGTCCTGAAGAGGTCGCCGCGGTCGGATATCTCGAGGTCTGCTCCTCCGTACTCAGAT
>CAZJYF010000327.1:0-5017 GCA_964549665.1 uncultured Saprospiraceae bacterium | reverse complement strand
TTAGTGATTTTGTTTGAATGGAAAAAAAAAGAAAGCTGCTGGAAATTAATCTTTTGGTAATGTCTCTTTTAAATATTAATGTTGGGAATAATTCAATGCAGAACAATCAATCCACTAATGAAAGCTAAGGTATTGACACCATCCGAAGGTGGCTTTTTTCAAGGGAAGTGTAGCCTTTTCAAGACATTTGGGTCAAATAATCTGAAACTTTCCCGCGCATAGGCTTCATGGTGTAAAATACTTTTTCATTTTAAACATTTTTAAAAACATATAAAATCCTTATCTTGGATTGTCAAAATACGATTCGCATGAAATATTTCTTCTATCTGCTCCTTATTGGCTTTACCACCTACCCTAATGCGACTCTTTTTTCCCAAAATTGCGACAAAATAATTTCCGAAGATAAAAAAATCGGGGAAGTACGCGTACTCGAAACCTATCCTCAAACGATTGTGGTGAGAGGGACATACAGTTATAGTATCGGATTTACGAGTGACGACAAAGGGATAATGGGAAAGGTTTATTCCAAAGCGGGGGTCTTATTCAATCAGGGCGATGAGATTATTTTCATGGATGCGAACGACACACGGAAAAGCTATCGATTCGTCCAAAATGGAACCAATATTTTGGAAGACGGCAATCCGGTTCATTTCAATGTTTTGCAACTCGATTTGGCAGCTATCAACTGGTTTTCGACTACCACCTTGCGGACGATTTATATAAAGAATAACATCAAGAACCAAATGCGGAAGCTGTCGGTGAACGCCAACAGGCAGTTGAATTTTAGAAACCTTGCTATTTGTTTTAATCAACAATTGAACAAAGAGCGGTTCAAGAATTTTGTGTTGGAGGATAACGACCGTACGGCAGTAAATAATTCAAATATCGGCAGTCCGATTAGCCAAACTTCTGCTGGAGTGATGAGAATTGCAGATATCAGCCTTTTGGACGATTCCGAACTGGCGGATTTGCAAAAACAATTGAAGAAGGAGAAAGAACGGCTTAAATTAGAAATTCTGGCTGAAGAGGCTAAGGCAGAAAAAATAAAGCAGCAAATTCAGGAGGAGGTTTCCTATGCCAGGCAAAAAGCAGAGCAGCAAAAATCAAAATATGCCCAGGAGGTCTTAGAAGCGCGACAACGCTCCCAAATGGAGATTGAGGCTTCTCAAAGAGAATCCGCCGAAGCAGTGCAGCAGGCAAGGGGCAAAGCATACAAAGAGATTGAAGATATTCAATTGAGCGTGGTTGAAGCCAGGCAAAGAGCAGCCCAGGAAATTCGGGATACCAAGTTGAAGGCGGCTACTCAAATTGCTGCCGCAAGGGATGATGCCACCCGGGCGATTAAAGAAGTGAAAGAAAAGATGGAATTGGCTAAATTAGAATATGCCGACGAAATTGCTACAGCAAGAGAGAACTCCACCACCGAGTTGGCTCGCATTCGCCAGGAAACTGCACAGAAAATTCAGGATGCCAGAGCCAAGGCCAAAGAGGAACAGGAGCGCACTACCGGGTTGGTGATGAGTGTCAAAAGAAATGCTTCGGAAGAAAAGCTCAAAGTGCAGGAGGAGATAGCTGCCGAGATTGCCCAGATTCGGGAGAATGCCGTCCTGGAAAAAGAAAAAATTGCCTTTGACCTGGCCGAGGCACGTCGCAAAGGAGTGGAACAGAAAACACTTCTCATAGAAAACAATGCTGCCGAAATAGGGGAATTGAAAGAAAATGCTGCTCGGGAAAAAGAAACTGCAGCCACAGAAGTTTCACTCGTTAAGAAAAGAGCTGCAGAAGAAATCGAAAAAACAAAAAAGCAGGTAGAGTTAGAAAAAAGCAAAGCCGGGGAGGAAATAATTGCCGCCAAGGAAATGGCGGCGAAGGAGATAGCTGCGGCTAAAGCAAAATCAGAGCTGGCGAAAAAACAATCTGCAGCGGAGGTGCTGCAAGCGAGGGAAGATGCCGCCGCAGAATTGCAGAGAATAAATCAAGAAGAAGTTGCTGCAGTAGCCGCAGTGAGGGCAAGGGCGAATGACGAAAAACTTAAAATAGCCCAGGGAGTTCAGGATGCCAAAAAGAAAGCAGCTCAGGAAATAGCGAAGACCAATGAGAATGTGCGTAAATCCCTACAAGAAACCCGGTTGAATGAAGAAAACCTGAAGAAGCAGTCTGCCGAAGAAGTGATTGCCGCGAAAACCAGGGCAAAGGATGAGATACAAAGAGCCAAAACAGAAGCAGTTTCAAGGGTTAAGCAAGCCGTGGAAAAAGCCAATGCGGCAAAAGAACAATACGCTGTTGAAATGACCAATGCAAAAGAAACAGCCCAGCAGCGCATTAAGGAAATAAAAGATGAAGCCGCCAAAGCCATTGCCGATTCCAAAGAAAAGGAAAACCAGGTCAAACAGCTATCCGCCAAGGAAGTAGTGAAGGCAAAAGAAAAGGCTGCGGCTGAGGTTAGGAAAGCGCGGGAAAAGGCGGCGAATGAGATTGCTGAGGCTAAAGAAAAAGCCGTTTTGGCAAAACAGGAATCGGCGAATCAAATTGCCGAGGCGAAAAGAAACGCAGCCGAAAACATTTCTAAGATTCAGCAGGAGGAGGCTGAAACGATTCGGCAGATTCGAGAAAACAGTGCCAATGAAAAGCAAAAACAAGCTGCGGAAGTGGCCGCTGCACGCGAGCGTGCTTCCGTTGAAATTGCCGCCATTCGCGAGCAGGTTGCCAATGAAATAAAATTGACCAAAGAGGATGCAGAAAAGCAGAATAAGGCTTCTGCATTGGAAGTGTTGAACGCCAGAGAAGATGCGGCCGAACAGGTAGCTACAGCAAAAGAAATGGCCGCCAAAGAATTGGCGGCAACTGAATCTCAAGTTGCCCGGGCAATTGCAGAAAGCAAGTCAAAAAAAGATAAAATATTGGCGGACAACGACAGTCTGATAGCTGAATCCGAAGCCGAAGCGGAGAAAAAAATCAAGCTTGCTCAACAACATGCCGAGGCCAGAATTCAAGAATATTCTAAACAGGTGGCGGAGGAGGAAGCACTTTCCGCAAAGGCCATTGCCGAGGCGCGCAAAAAGTCTCAGGACGAAATTTCCGGCATTCAAAATGAAACGAACGAAAAGAAAAAAAGCTATTTGGCGGAAGCCGAAGAGGCCCGCAAGCAGTCGCTCGAAGAAATTAATAATGCCAAAAAGGAAGCTTCAGACGCCGTTTATGAAGCCAAGCAACAAGCCCTCCTTCAAATAACCAAAGTGAAAGAAGACGCGGCAGCTAAAATTGCGATTCAGCGGGAAAAACTTTTGGCAGAGCAAAAAAAGATGGAAGAAGCAATTCAAGAACGCAAAAATGCCGAAAGTAAAGCCGCCTTTTCAAAACAAATGCTCACTCAATTGCAAGCTGATATCAAAAAAGCAGAAGCGGAATTGAAACGCCTTCAGGAAGAATTAGATAAGAAGAAAGAGGGTGGTTCGAATAAAAATGAATGAAGATAAATTTTACTGTCTTTTTAACAAAATACTGACATTGAAAATTGACGCCTCGCAATTAACTTTGCGGGGCGTTCGTTGTTAATCCGGCATTATTTGAAATTTTAAAATTAATCATCAAATGATTCGAACTCTTTTTACACTGATAGCTTTATCCAGTCTTTCATTCATTGGTTTTTCTCAGGATGGGTACCAAATTAAAGTCAAAATTGACGGTTTCGAAGGAAAGGAAGTCTATCTCGGATATTTTTATGGCGACAAGCAGTATTTGAAAGATACGACAAGTAGAAACGATGAAGGATATTTTGTCTTTGAAGGGGATGAAGAAAATGAGGGAGGAATATATCTCATCGTGATGCCACCGGATAATAATTTTTTTCAAATCCTTCTAAAGCCCGGCGAGCAGCATTTTTCCTTGGAGACGAGAGCCGATAATCCTACAAAATTCATGAAGGTTTCCGGCTCTCCCGAGAACGGGTTGTTTTATGAGTATTTTCAATATTTGGATGCGAGGCGCCCTTTGGCCGATAGCCTTCGGCAGGAAATTTCAGCAGCCGCTGAGGACGAGAAAAAGAAAGCGGAGTTAGAAAAACAATTGCAGGATATCAATGAAAAAGTAGCTACCTATCAAAAGTCGGTAATTGAAAAACAGCCTCAATCCTTGACCACTGCTTTGATTAAAGCGAACAATGAGTTTGATATGCCCAAATTTGTCGGGAAGGAGGAGGAAGTCGCCGAAAAACGATGGCGGTGGCTGCAGCAGCATTACTTTGACAACATCGATTTGGGAGACCCGTGGATGCTGCGAACGCCTTTTTTGTTTCAAAAAATTGATTATTATATCAATAAGTTGACCGTTCAGCACCCCGATTCGATAAGCGCAGCGATCGATAAAATATTAGAACTGACCCGTCCTTCTGAAGAAACTTTTAAGTTCTATCTCATCCAATTTTTGAATACCTATGCCAAATCAAAAATTGTCGGTTATGATGCCATCTACGTCCACATCGTTCTGAACTATTACGCGAAGGGTCAAGCCCCGTGGACGGAAGAGGAGCAATTGGCCAAAATTATTGACAACGCCAAAAAATTGGAGCCTCTGTTGATTGGAAAAATCGCCCCGAACATCCAAATGGAAACGAGGGACCATAAAAAGATGTGGCTCCACGATTTCAAGGCTCCTTATACCGTCCTTTTTTTCTGGGACCCCGAATGCGGTCATTGTCAAAGATCTATGCCTTCCATGCTCGCCTTCCAGGAAAAATTTAAAGACAAAGGAGTGGAAGTTTTTGCTGTTTGCACAAAATTGGTGACCCGGGATAGCGATGGCAATTGGTCTATGAGGGAGGTTGATAAGTGTTGGAATTTTATTGACGAAAAAAAAATGGGGGTTTGGTTCAATACCGTTGACCCTTACCATCGCTCTCGCTATAAATCCGTTTATGATATCCGTTCCACTCCACAAATTTATATTCTGGACGAAGACAAAAAGATTCTTTTCAACCGCATTGGCGCCGACCAACTCTCCGACGTCATGGAACACATCC
>CAZJYF010000326.1:0-5027 GCA_964549665.1 uncultured Saprospiraceae bacterium | reverse complement strand
CGTGGTCATTAAAACATTCGTCGCTTCTCCACTGCAAACAGTCTCACTCGCTGGGATGGGAATTAGGTGTGGAATTGCTTCTACATTAATGGTTACATTTTGAGAAGCACTCGTACACAACGACCCATCATTCAAATCAGAGACGAACGTATACGTTATGCTGCCGTCCAATGTAGTATCTGCCAGCATCGGTACCGGGACAGGAATCCCCGTTCCCGGCCCCAGAATATCATTCAGCATTAGCCCTACGATATTCGTATTGGATGGAACATTTGTTATCAAATAATCCACCAGCGTATTGGGCGTAAAGGTAGTGCTCAGGGTAATGCCCGTACTCGTTGCATCTGCACAAACCGTAGCCGGCGAACCGGTTACTAACAAATCCGGGTTGGAATTGAAAGTAATCAAAAGGGTAGTGGCTGCACTGGTGCCACACAGATTCGTTTCCGTCACCAAAACACCCACCTGACCGGGGCCGGTGACATCGACAAATCCACCCGTAGAAACAGTGGCACCGGTGGCGGTGGTCGTTCCCACATCGATAGAAAAGTTGAAAGTGGGGCTGGAAAAAGTAGCAGAAGTAGCAGTAGGTGTAATCAGGGGCATGTCTCCCACACAACTCAGTGGAAAATCCACGCTAGTTCCGGGCGTCAGGGCGCTATTGTCTCCATCAACGACAATCGTCGTTGTTGCCGTTTCCCCCAGTAGGCAAGTTCCTAAAGCAACATCCACCGTCCAGCTAATGAGGTGGCTGCCGGGACCTTCCACGGCGGGATCAAAGGTGGTCGAAGTGGAGGGTGGAGGATTGGTTGTAAAACCACCCCAGGAACCCGAACTACCCCCCAAAGTGATACCGGTAATAGTTAAGCTCAAGGGTGCATCGGTCACGCATACCGAGTTCGTTGCCGGACTGAGATTGATAGCCGGATTACATTGCGACCAAGCAGATTGGATTTCTACAACGACAATTAATGAAACGCAAAATAAAGTACGCCACATAAGTCGTACAAAACTAAGCTTTAGGTACGTATATGGATAATTTTTCATAGGTAAAGTGATTATAATTTGAAAATAAATCCGGTTAATAAAGACTGTGACAGTCGAAATAGAATGCAAACGGGTATAAGGCTTTCTTTTTCAAAAAGAAAACCTGAGACGCCACTTGACCAATACTCCTCCACCCCAGCTTTAATTTTTTGTTTTAGAAGGAAAAAGGAAGACAATGCTTTGCAAGTGCTAAAGCCGGTTTTTGGCACAGCAATAGCTGATGAAAGCAGGAAATGCTCATTTAAAAAAAACAGGGGGGTAGTAAACAATACGCTTCTTAAATCGGTATCGGGATAGCCGGAACTACCCGGCTTTCGGGTAAACATCGTTTTTGAGACGCGGTTTTTGGTTTTAGAATATGTTTGATTTTCGTTCCTGGAGTTGAAAAAGAGGTAATATTTGTACTGATGGAGGCAAATTATCAGGGCAAAAAAAGCTTTTTCATCCTCGGTCGAATTGCAAAAAGTACAACAATCAGTTTCAAAGTAATACAGCTTCGTGCTAAGCTGATTTTGTTCAATCGTCTCTCTTTACATTATAATTATTTTTAATAAATCAAAAACATTGCCAATTTTTATAATATGAAGTTGGAAACTGAAAGGGAAAGAAATTAAGATTCGACAAGAAGGAGACTTGCCGGGCAATAAGCTGTGGCTTTGGGTAGCCAGATTCGCCATTACTTCTCGTTCAAGAAGCTAATATCTGCGGTTGTTACGAGGCAGGGTGGCTAGGATTCAGGGTAGTTAGGGTTTGGGGTTGGGTTCGAGGCGCTTTACCGTTTCGATTGTAGCGGCAACCGTTGCCAAAGGAAGGACAAATAGAAAGCCAATGACGCTCATCAAAAGGAGAAGGGTGACAAAACCATTGCCGAGGGCTAAACCCCTGTAGCGCTTAACAAAAAGGACGCTTTTTTTTACGCCAAAGTGCCTTTCCAGGGTAAAATCCATATTTCCAAAACCGAAGTAGTAAGCTTGCAGCAGGATAATTCCTGCGGTCGTCAATGGGCTTAAAACAGGAAACAAGCTAAGTGTCAACAATAAAAGGGTCAGTAACAACTCCCGCAGACTATTTCGGAGCGCGATGCGCAGCCCTCGAAGGAGGTCCTTAGCAATTTGTCGAAAGGAAAATTTCATATCAGATGACTTCCCGGATAGTTGTCGCTCTACTTTTTCCGACAAGGGACTCATAAAGGGCGAAGCCAAAATAGTCACCAAATGTTTATAGACGATCAAGCCGATTGTTAACACTAATAACCCGCCAAAAAAAGTGGCAATATTTTCTACCACTACTTTGCCCCAGTCCCAGTGATACCAAGAGACGAGTAACCTCCCGACATTGTCGGAAAGGCCCCAGGCGGCAACTAAAATGCCAATTCCAATTGCCAAACTTAAAAAACCGGGAAGGAGAACATAGCCCCATAAACGCATTTTGGAAAGGAAGCGAAATGCTTTAGCATAAGAAGAGATGCCGTCGAGGAAGTCCTTTATCATGGTGAGAAAAATTCTAAATTTTTCTTCAAATTAAGGCTCTGAAAGAATGAATTGCCGGATTTATTCTACCTGAAAATAGAATTCCTCGACAACGGAAAATTCAATTTTTCACCAAGGCTTTCAACAACTCCCGCACATCCTTGACCGAAATCAAATAAAAGCGGGCGGCCGTTTTTCCAAGCCCCACTTTGATGGTGAAAGCTTCGGGGGGCATTGCCTTGAAGGTATCTTCGTCGGTGTGGTCATCGCCGATAGCGAGGATGAAATCCCAATCACTTTCACTCAGCCATTGCTTCATTGCCTTTCCTTTATTAACTCCTGCGTTTTTAATTTCAACCACTTTATTTCCTTCCAGGACCTGCAAGTCGAGATTGGCCGTCAGGTAGAGCAAAACGTCTCTAAATTCGCGCACCCTCTTTTCACCCAGGCCCTTGTCAATCATGCGATAATGCCACACCAGCGAAAATTCCTTTTCTTCGACAAACGAACCGGGGGTGCGTTCCACGAGGTTCTCCAGCACGGGGCGAATTTCCTTTTTCCAACCTTTTTCGAGGCTTCCATCTACCTCCCAATCCCCCTCTTTTTTTATCCAAACGCCGTGTTCAGCCACCAGATCTATTTCCAAATGACCCAGCCAGGATTCTAAGGTAGTTTTGTCCCTTCCGCTGTTGACGAGTATTCTATTCCCCCGTCTATTTTTCAACATTTTCAAAATTTCCAATAGACCTTCGTCGGGCACCACTGCTTTTGGCTCGGTCTGAAAATTCATCAAGGTTCCGTCATAGTCGAGAATGATGAGCCGCTTTTTCGCGTGGTCATAGGCATGAAGCAATTCCGTTTTAACTTCTTTATTGAGAATGCGGGAATGTTGCAATTTCTGTGTCTCCATGAGATTAATCTGCTCTTTTAAAAAGGTCTCCGCCCAGTGTTTCACGGTGTTTCTTTTCAGGCGTTCTTGCATTTTTTCCAAGCGATAGGCTTGTTCTTTGCCGTTCATTTCCAAAGCCGTTTTTAAGGCTTTTACCATGTCGCTGCTATCTTGTGGATTGACGATGATGGCATCGGTGAGTTCATTCGCTGCCCCGGTCATCTCACTCAAAATCAGCACCCCCTTTTTACTCTCTTCTTTGGCAGCAATGTACTCCTTGGCTACCAGATTCATTCCATCCCTAAGCGGCGTTATCAAGGCGACTTCGGCAACGCGATACAAAGTGGTCAGTTCGTTAAAATCGAGGGATCGATAAAAATATTGAATCGGTACCCAATCAAAAGTTCCAAACGCGCCATTGATTTCTCCGACCAGGGTCTCCACCTCGTTTTTAAGGTCCTGATATTGAGCCACATTCGAACGGGAAGGCACGACGATTAAAACCAGGGTAACCTTTGTGCGGAATTGTGGGTTTTCGGAAATGAATCGTTTGAAGGCCTCTATCCGCTGAGGGATTCCCTTGGTGTAATCGAGGCGGTCAATGGAAATAATGAGTTTTTTTCCTTTTGCTAATTGCCTGATTTTTAATGTTTTATCTTCTCTGAAAATATCTGCTTGCGGAAAAGCGTACTTGTCGTAATCTATTCCCATCGGGAAAACATCCACATTGACGAGGCGGTCGTCGAGGGTGAGTTTGCCAAAGCTGTGTTCGTTCCCCGTTATGCGGTAGGTAGCGCTCAAAAAGTGGCGCATGTAGCCAAAGGTGTGAAAGCCGATGAGGTCCGCCCCCAACATGCCTTCCAAAATTTGTCTGCGCCAGGGAAGTATCCGGAAAATTTCGTATGATGGAAAAGGGATGTGCAGAAAAAAACCGATGCAACTATCCGGGTAAGCCTCCCTTATCATTTGCGGCAGCAATAACAATTGGTAGTCATGCACCCAAATGATGTCGTCCTTTTTTAAATGTTTAATGACGATGCTCGCAAATTTCCGGTTGACCTCCCGGTAAGCCTCCCAAAAACTTTCCTCATAGGTGGTGAATTGGGTGAAATAGTGAAAGTGGGGCCATATGACCTTATTGCTGAAGCCTTCATAAAACAACTCGATCTCCTTTTGACTCAAAAAAACGGGGATCAATCCGTCTTTCGACAATTCATTTCGGATAGCTTCCTGTTCCCACAAATTGTCGATTGCTCTACCTGGCCAGCCAATCCATTGGCGGTCAATCGCCGCATCCAAGGAGTTCAGACCGGTTGCCAAGCCCCCTGCACTCGGGTGAAAGTGCAAGCCGCCCTCTTTCCGGTCAATCGTGACGGGCAGCCGGTTGGAAATGATTATCAGGCGAGGCATTTTCAGGTCGTTAAGTCAAAAAGTAAATTGGTAAATTGGTCAATAGGTCATTGGATCATTGGGTCAATAAAAGACCTGATTTGCTAAATTTTCGAGATTTAGCAAACTGAAATCTTATTCGAAGCGGCAACTGGGAGTTAGGGTATTCAGGCGGTTTTCCGGCGCTTACGCCTCGTTTTGAATAATTCGAGGACTTCCTTTTCTTTTAAAAA
>CAZJYF010000325.1:0-5057 GCA_964549665.1 uncultured Saprospiraceae bacterium | reverse complement strand
GAAACTAATAAATCCGCTTTGATACCTCGATGCTTGCATCGGGGTAGTTCATTTTTTAAGAAAATAAAAGAGTGTGCAACAGAAAAAAGGAAAACATATTTGAGTTCGATTTGAGGCTGTCGCAAAAGACTTCTTGAGGTGTTAATTTGCGAAATCTTAAAGATTTAGTAAATTTATAATCAGCGAGTTATAGATTTACCAAATTATAAAAATTTTGCAAATCGGGTCTTTTGAGACAGCCTCTGGTCCAGAAATTCGTATGTAAGTTCCCTCATTTTATTGCGCGCTCAAATCAAATGGTATTCGGAGTAATGGCTAATCATATTCTGGCAATTATTTTTGCCACAACAGACCGAAAAAGTGGTCACTCGTTTCTTCCTTCCTTTACGAAAATCTATGGATTGACGATTTTGGAGCGCACTTTTAGGGCTTTGGAAAAAGCAGGAGTTGCCAAAATAATCGTTCGGGAAGGGGAAGCTGCTTCTGAAATCGAAAAATTGGTGGAGAAAAAAAGCCCGTGGGAGGTAACCTTCGATTTTGATTCTTCAAATAATTTTCAGAAGGTCTCGGGAATACTTCTTGTAGCGGAACCACTCGTCGTAGATGCAGCTCTTTTTCAATTAATTTTAGCAGCAGAGAACCTTCCAAACGAATTTCTAATCACATCAGACGGAAAAGTAGCGTTCCTCGACAGCGAGGTTTTGGGGCAGTTGAAAATGAACTCCGGCGCCGATTTTCCCTCTTTCGAGGAGACCATCAGACTCGCCGAAAGAAGTGGTTTTCAAAAGAAAAAAGTGGGAACGACCGAATTTTTGTGTAGCCCGGTTAAGAATAAAGAAGACCTCCAAAAAGTAAAAAAAGCGCTCATTCAAAGTCTGATAAAACCCACCGACGGCTGGGTTTCCCGGCATTTAAACCGCCCCATTTCCACCAGCATCAGTCGCCTTTTGGCTCCTACTTCCATCACCCCGAATCAGTTCACCCTTTTCACAGGGCTAATTGGTTTAGCCACCGGCTTTTTCATGGCAATGGGCGGGTATTTCCATTACCTAATCGGCGCGACGCTTTTCCAAGCCACCTCCGTTCTCGATGGGGTGGACGGTGAATTGGCTCGTTTGAAATTCAAGTCTTCCCCTTACGGCCAATGGTTGGACACGGTGGTTGACAACCTTTCCTATCTGGCAGGTTTGGCGGGCATCATCATCGGGGTTTACCGCACCGGGGCGCCGGAGTTTGTCATTGTAGCAAGCAAAGTGGCGCTCGTATTTACGGCGCTTGACTTTTTGAGCATGTATCTCTATTTGCTGCGATTTAACCGCGGCGGAACCCTTCTCAATATAAAATACAACTTTCAGGATGGAGATAGCCGGTTCGACAAGTTTATGCGCTGCGTGGCATTATTGGGAAGACGGGACTTGTTCGCCCTAATTTTTTTCGGACTGGGAATCATTGGTCAGATGCCGTTTGCCCTCGTTTACGTTTGTGTGATGACGATAATGGGTTTTGTGTTTTTGTTTCCCGCCCATTTCCAGGCGGCAAAAGAGAAAAAAATGGAAAAGAATTTCCCCACCACAAAATGATACCCTATACTTAACCATCTACTTTTGCCTACTGCAAACTGCCCTAGCGGGCGCGCCTTCCATGGCATTGTTTATATTTCTTCCCACTCCCGCAGGGACATGGGTCATTGCGCCCGATTTTTTTATCGGTGCGTTTGAAAGTTTGGGGTTTTGCCCGTTTGCGGCTGGCAGCCTCTGCTGCGGCCCGGCTGGCTAATTCACCGGTTCGGTTGGTTTGGGTGCGACTCAAATCGGTTCGTTGAACTCTGGCTTCTTCCAGCGTTCTTCCATCCTGGAAAATGAGCGTCCCTTTGGAAAGATAGGATGTCACGTCTTCATTAATCGAATAGACAAATTCTTCAAAGAGGTTGTACGCCTCCATTTTGTAAATAACCAGGGGGTCTTTTTGCTCGAAGGAAGCTGCCTGAACGGATTCTTTCAGCTCGTCCATCGAACGGAGATGTTCTTTCCATTTTTGGTCTATGATTGAAAGGGTCACCGCTTTCTCAATATCCCGCATGATAGACTTTCCGCCCGATTCGACCGCTTCTTTCAAGCCGGCGGATATCGGCAACATCCGGCGGCTGTCCCCGTCGGTGAAAGGGATAGAGATTCGCTTGTAGCGATGGCTTTCATTTTCATGGACATCCTTTATCAAGGGCATCAGAAATTCGGCGATTTGGTCTCCTTTTCGCTCGTAAAATTCATACACCCGCTGCTGGTATTTTTCGAGAACATCCTTTTCGTCTCCTTCCTGGAAATCAATTGGGTCCATTTTTGGGTCTATGCCCAATAAGCCCATCGAATCTTTGCGGAAAGTTTCAAAATCTCCGTCTTGCTTATGGCTAAATACCAGACTTTCGGTCATCGTTTGGAACATGTTGTTCAAATCGACCTGCAGGCGTTCTCCAGAAAGGGCATTGAAGCGTTTTTGGTAAATCGCTTCGCGCTGAATGTTCATCACATCATCGTATTCCAACAGCCGCTTTCGAATGCCAAAGTTGTTCTCTTCCACTTTTTTCTGCGCCCGTTCGATGGATTTGGTGACCATCGGATGTTGAATCATTTCCCCTTCCTTATGTCCCATCCTGTCCATCAACTTGGCGATGCGTTCAGATTGGAATAGGCGCATCAGGTTGTCTTCCAGGGAGACATAAAACTGAGAAGAACCCGGGTCGCCCTGCCGCCCGGCGCGCCCCCGCAACTGCCGGTCTACGCGCCGGGAATCGTGCCGTTCGGTACCGACGATGGCCAGCCCGCCGGCTTTCACCACTTCGGGGCTGATTTTGATGTCGGTTCCCCGTCCAGCCATGTTGGTGGCGATGGTCACTTTGCCCGCATTGCCTGCTTCGGCGACAATTTCGGCTTCCCGTTGATGTTGCTTGGCGTTGAGGACGTTGTGTGGGATGCCCCGCATTTTGAGCATCCGGCTGAGTTTTTCCGAAATATCCACCGAAGTCGTACCCACCAGGATGGGGCGGCCGGCTTCGGTTAGTGAAACGATTTCTTCGATTACGGCATTAAATTTTTCGCGCGCCGTTTTATAAACCAAATCCTCCCGGTCGTCGCGAATAATCGGCCGGTTGGTCGGAATGACCACAACATCGAGTTTGTAGATTTCCCACAATTCACTGGCCTCGGTTTCTGCCGTTCCCGTCATACCCGCCAATTTATGGTACATGCGGAAGTAATTTTGTAGCGTAACCGTGGCGTAGGTCTGCGTAATATCGCCGACTTTTACATTTTCCTTCGCTTCCAGGGCTTGGTGCAATCCATCCGAATAACGCCGTCCTTCCATCATTCGCCCGGTGGATTCGTCAACGATTTTCACCTCGCCGTTCATCACCACGTATTCTTCATCCCGCTCAAACAGGGTGTAGGCTTTGAGCAACTGACTGATGGCGTGCAGGCGCCTCGATTTCACGGCAAAATCCTGCGCTACCTTCGTCTTGGCCTCTTCGCGTTCTTTATTATCCAGTTCTTCGTTTTCATCAATTTCAATCATCGAGGTAGCGATGTCCGGCATGATGAAGAAGGTAGTATCTTCATTTCCTTTGGAGAGAAATTCCGTCCCTTTTTCGGTCAATTCAACCTGCCGTGTTTTTTCCTCGATGGTAAAAAGGAGCGGTTCATCTACCAGGTGCATGTTTTTATTTTGCTCCTGCATGTAGAAATTCTCCGACTTTTGGAGCATCACTTTAGCGCCTTCTTCGCTCAGGAATTTTATCAGGGGGCGGTATTTAGGTAGCGCACGGTGTGCTCTTAAAATGGCCATTCCGGCAGCGCCTTCTTCATGGCCGGTATGGCCTTCTTTGAACAATTGTTTGGCTTCCGCCAAATATTGGGTAGCCAACTGCCTTTGGGCAGCAATGAGCCGTTCCACATGGGGTTTCAGTGTCAAATATTCCTGGTCTTCGGTGCCTTTGGGTACGGGGCCGGAAATGATCAAAGGTGTCCGAGCATCGTCAACCAGGACGGAATCCACCTCGTCAACCATGGCGTAATGGTGTTTGCGTTGCACCATTTCTTCCATACTGCGCACCATGTTGTCCCGGAGGTAGTCGAAGCCAAACTCGTTGTTGGTTCCATAGGTAACATCGCAGCGATAAGCTTTTACTCTGCCTGCGGAATGTGGCTTGTATTTGTCTATGCAATCGACCGTGAGGAACAAAAACTCGAAGATGGGACCCACCCACTCTGAGTCCCTGCGCGCCAGGTAATCGTTAACCGTGATGATGTGGACGCCTTGGCCTGCGAGTCCATTCAGATAAGCAGGCAGGGTTGCCACCAGGGTTTTGCCTTCCCCCGTCGCCATCTCTGCAATTTTGCCCTCATGAAGTACCATTCCTCCAATCAACTGCACGTCGTAATGCACCATATTCCAGGTAATTTCCCCTCCGGCGGCCATCCATTGATTCTTCCAGATGGCTTTATCTCCATGGATGCTCACATAATTTTTACCGGGTGCTGCTGCGAGGTCCCTGTCGTGGTCGGTGGCGGTCACTTCGAGCGTGTCGTTTTCCAAAAACCGCCGGGCCGTCTCTTTGACCACCGCAAAAGTTTCCGGCAATAACTCTTTTAGAATGTCTTCCAAATGTTTATTCCGTTCTTCCAGGGTTTCGTCAATTTCCTTGAACAATTCCTCTTTGCGAAACAAATTCTCC
The DNA here is from genome assembly GCA_964549665.1 of uncultured Saprospiraceae bacterium. Lineage (GTDB taxonomy): Bacteria > Bacteroidota > Bacteroidia > Chitinophagales > Saprospiraceae > CAZJYF01. The sequence continues at coordinate 334 of CAZJYF010000325.1, read as the reverse complement.
TCCTCATTGGCTTCCTCCTTTAGGGCTCGAATATCTTCGTCAATGCCTGCAAGGTGCTCCGCGATGCGGTCCTTAAAGGCAAAGGTTTTATTTCGCAATTCATCGTTGCTAATCCCCCGGAGGGTTTCGTATATCTCGTTTATTTCGTAAACGATAGGCAGGTACTTCCGCTCATCCCGGTCATATTTCGTCCCGAAAACTTTCTTAACCGATTTTCCAATAAAGTTTAACATAATTGGTGAAAATATTAGCTAGAGATGCTCCTGAAAAAAATAATTTGTAAAATGCTACTAATTATAGGTTTACTAAACTTTCAAAGTTTAGTAAACCTTAT
>CAZJYF010000324.1:0-5064 GCA_964549665.1 uncultured Saprospiraceae bacterium | reverse complement strand
CAGGTCGAGTTGTGAAAATTCCATCGTGTACCATTTTAGATTTTTGTGATTTCCTTATCAATTTGGTCAAAGATCCCTAAAATCCTTCCACCCGGTAAACCCTGCCCTCTCCTTTTTCCAATTTGGAAACCGGATAATTTTCACTTTTGCAAATCAAAGTGCCGGGTGCCTTTTTCAAAGGCTTTGTCGAAAATTCAAATTTTAGTTTTCGTTTTTCATGTGGAGAAGGCAATTTTGGGATTTTGGGATTTCTGACAGCTTTTTGGGTGTCCAAATTGGCGAGGAAGACATATTGGGGCTTGCCCTGTTGCGTCCAGGCAATTATTTTTTTGTGCCCGGTGGGGTCGGGCGGAAGAAGCCACTGCGTGGTGGCATTTTTGATTTTGGGAAGAATTTTTTCGGAGGCGAGGCGAAGTCTTGTCAGGTGGACAAATAAGTCTGAATTATTTCCCCAAACATAGGGACCCAAAGTAGCTTTGGGACCCCTGCCGATTTTAAAAACGAACAATTTGGTGTAGTGCTCATTTGGTGCCGCTTTCAAATGTACATCCCGGCATTCGAAACCCAAGCCCACGTAACTCGGCATGTCCGTTACAAAAAAAGCGATGAAAAGGCGCACCTCATTGCCTGCCCGGTAAAATTCGTCGAACCGGGGGTCGTCTTTATCGGCGGTCATCACCGAAAAATTGGGTGCGACTGTGCGTGAGTTTAAAATGTCGAGATACCAGCGAAAAGCCTGCAAGAATTCGGTTGAACCGACGACCATCGACTGCAAATTGCCGAGGGTGGTATCTGCAGCCGCCATTTCGAGATGATCCACTTCGTCTCCATAAGCCATGACTCCGGGAGGGGCTAAAAAAGATTCAGCAAAATAGCCGAAGTAGGGTTTTACTTTGCGAATATGGTTTCGGATGGCCTTATGGGGGTCGTAAAATTCATCGACTTTGGCAGGTACGCCCCCTTTTCGCATCTGTACATGCGCCATGTCGCCGCGCATGAAATCAAAACCAAAACGCTCCTGAACTTCGGCGTATTTTTCACAGAGGTACTCCCAAACCTCTTGGCGGGGTTGGTCAAAATCTATTTCCCAATTTTTATTATTGTCCAATCGACCGTACAATTTGTAGCGCGTGAGTGGACCAAAAACCCGCGCCATATCTCCGGGTTTTTTTATGGCATAGTCTCGCCATTCTCTTCCCTTGGCGTCAATCGTTTTGGCTTTTTTGTGGCGGTCAACCCTCAGCCCCCGATAGGGCAATCCCATGCTTGCGGGGACGGGTTCGTATCCTTTTTTAAAAAGGAAATCCATCAGGGATTCTCGGCGCACACTCCTTCCTTCAAAATCATCCGGTTGGCCAAATAGAATTAGCAACCTCTTTTTCTCACCAAATTTTTTTGAAAAAAAAGCGGCAGCGTCTCTTGGAAAATCCGAAAGCGCAGCACCGCCGAACGTCCTCAAAAATCGCAAAATGTGCTCCTGCACTTGGAGGTGCAAATCAGCAGAATGGGCAACAATTTTTTTCCCTTTGCGGCACAGCCACTCAAAAAATTGGGGATTGGCCAAAACGATCTCCGAAAAGCGATCGGTATGTGGGATGACGTCCATCCCGACCGATTTGCCCATCCCGTGCAGCAAATTGACCACCACTTTCAATTGCTTTTCGACACTGTCCAAATGAGGGAAAGCACAGGATAACTCGCGGCTGAAAAATTCGGGGTTAATGTTCCAACTGGCCATGCCGTAAAGGCTAGAAACCACCCCCGGTTCCCATATCGGCAGCAAGTGAATGGCATTCTGCGTGTCGGGAAGGGTCAAGGTGTATTTGATGACATTCCAAAAATTGGCAATCGTCCGCACATTGATGCCAACCGTGTTTGCCCGTTTCAACCATTCCGGAGAAGGGTTTTTCGAAACGGGGCTTTCGATGGTAGATTTGGGATTTAAAGCTCGTTGAACAAGCTTCTTTCCAAGCCTTTTTTCCAAAATCGAAAGTAAAGCAGCAGTCGGAATTTGAAGGGCGTATTTGGGAAGAAAAAACGGGATAAACGAATGCTTTCCACTGCCATACTGCCGCATAAATGCATCTGAATTATCCATCCATATTTTATCCAACGAAGGCAAGTCATTGGGTTCATTCATTGCTTGATTTTCAAAATGCATTATTCTGCGATGATCATAAATTTATTTTTCTTCCCGTTTTCGACCATGATGTACTTGCCGTGCAGCAAAGCTTCCTGATTGACCGTCGCTTCGTGACTGTTGATTTTGTCTTTATTGACGGAAATGGCATTGCCTTTTATCGCCCGCCGGGCATCTCCTTTCGAAGCGACAATATGGGTTCGCTCGGCAAGAAGGTCAACGATGTTTACACCATTGGCGAGGACGTTTTTGGGAACCGGGAATCCAGGTATCTCCTCTGCCACGGTCGCCAGGTCATTTGCCGTTAAATCAAGCAGGGTCTCCTTCCCCGCATTCCGGTTGAACAGCAATTCCGAAACTTTCAAAACCGATTCGTAGGCACTTTGGGAATGGATACGAACCGTCAATTCTTCGGCTAATTGCCGCTTCAGGGCTTGGGGATTGGCGGCGTATTCCCTTTCAGCGGCTTCCACTTCTTCCTTCGTTTTCAGACTAAAATATCGGGTGAACTTGGGCAGGTCCTTGTCGTCGGCATTTATCCAAAACTGGTAAAATTTATAGGGCGTCGTCAGATTTGGGTCGAGCCAAATATTTCCCTCCTCCGATTTTCCGAATTTATTTCCGTCGGCTTTTGTCAGTAATGGGGTGGTTATGGCAAAGGCTTTCCCGCCGAGGTTTCTACGAATGAATTCCGTCCCGGAGGTGATGTTGCCCCATTGGTCGGAACCGCCCATTTGTATGGTGCAACCCTTTTGTTGAAATAGACACTGAAAATCGTAAGCCTGTAGCAACTGATAGCTGAACTCCGCAAACGAAATCCCCGTTTCGATGCGCTTTTTAACACTTTCTTTCGACATCATGTAGTTGACCGTCAAGGTTTTACCAGCCTCCCGCAAAAAATCAAGCACATTCTTTTCTTTATAAAAAGAGAGGTTATTGATAAACTCGGCTTTGTTTTTCACCTCTCCAAAATCGAGAAATTTTTCGGTCTGTTCCTTTTGAAATGCCAAATTGCTATCGAGTTCTTCAAAGGATTTCAACTCCCTTTCTTTGGCTTTGCCCGAAGGGTCGCCAATTCTCCCCGTTGCCCCCCCCATCAAAACGATGGGCTTGTGCCCCGACAATTGAAAAAACTTCAACAGCATGATTTGGACGTAATTTCCAATGGTCATGGAAGGGGCTGTTGGGTCAAAACCGATGTAGCCGGTAGCCATCCCCTTGGCAAGGTGGCCTTCCACCCCGGGCGTCAAATCGTGCAACATACCCCGCCAACGGAGTTCCTCAATGAAATTCATGTTCGCCTAGTTTTAACAATCTAGACCAAAGACCTGAGATAAAAGATAAAAAGTTTCAGCCTTTGTGAAATATCGGATGGAACCAAGTTAGAAGGCATTTTCAAAATGCCTTCTAACTAAAACGTTTCCCATAAACCTCCTATTTGCAACGTTTTTTATCTGAAATCATAGGTCACAAGGTCTTACAATTCAATCATTAGGGAGGCAAAAGTAATCAAGTACATCCTTTCCGGCAATTTTTGGAAGCTGTTTTAAATTCATAGGAATTCAAGCCCACTTCTTGTCACCCACCTTAACGCACCAACAAAATTTCAATCCTTGCCCCACTTAACTTCCCTACCCGGCGTATAAGGTGCGCCAGCTTCTTCCAATTTGCGCTCCAACGATTTTAAATCGACCTCGAGCAGATGGTTCAGCCGCTCGACCTGAGGCTTCAACTTTTCCCTGGCGATGCGGTATCCGGTTTGTTGCGTCTGAGTGGGTGCAGAGGTAGAGTTCCACATCCCAAAACCAATGGAACCGATGCGGGAAGCGACCGAATAGGAGGTAGGCTTATCCAAGGGGCCTGCAATGGGGTCCCCCCACAAAGCCTTTCGGATGTTTTTGATGGTATTTTCCATTTTTGTCAAATCACTGGTCAAATCGGCCGTAGGTGTTGGGATGGAATACACGGCTTTGCGGATGTGCTTGAGGCGTTTTTCGGTTTCCCGCATCAAATTGGAGGTAGCTGAAAAAATTCTTTGCAAATCGGCTGCCTTTGCCTCAAATGCCACCAAAGCTTCGCGGTCTTCAGCCGGCAGGCTGGTGCCGTCCAAAGATTTCAATCTAAAGGATTGGGGTTCAACGAGTTCTACCAATTGCCCATCAATGCTTTGAGAAAGGCTCACACTGTAATCGGCGGGCATGGCCAAAATGCCTAGGTCAGGAGGTCCAAAAATGTTTTCGCCTCCTTTTGACAGACGAATGGGGCGCTTGGAGGGCATCCTTCCGTCCCAAACGATGCGATTGACGCCTTTCTTCGAGCCGGTTTTTAGCTTGCGGACGATATTTCCATCCTGGTCCCGAATAGTAAATTGTAGATACGGAGCTTGCTCATTTTGTTCCGCTTGGTATTCTTCGTAGGTCGGATACCGAATTTCCTTTCCAGCTTCGATGGCTTTTTTCTCGGCTTCCCGTCGTTGGTCCTTTAGGGTATTGGCTTTTTCTTTGACAAAATAAGTGAAAACGGCCCCGACAGGCGGATTGGATGTGGCAAAATAATCGCTGCCCTGAAAAGCCTTCCCTCTCATTCCCAGCGGCGATTTTTCGATATAAATCAGCCCGTCTTTGATTGGAAAAATGGTCGCATCCGCCGTAAGCCTTTCCTTAGTCATTTGCCGCAAAGGCGAATAATCATCCAAAACGTAGAACCCCCTGCCAAAAGTGGCCAACACCAGGTCATTTTCTCTCTGTTGAATAGCCAGGTCGCGCACCGCAACGGTGGGCAGACCGGACTTCAATTGTTTCCAATGCCCTCCGCCGTCATTGGTAAAAAAGCAACCAAATTCCGTTCCGACGAACAACAAATTGGGATCAACAGGATCCTCGGCAATGCTGTAGGTTGAACCGCGTTCCGGCAAATTGGATGAG
>CAZJYF010000323.1:0-5067 GCA_964549665.1 uncultured Saprospiraceae bacterium | reverse complement strand
TCATAAAAGCCGAAAAGAAGTGGACACTTTTTTAATTTAAAATGATAAATTTAAAATCAAACAAGGCTAAAATATTCATTTTCAATGCTTGGTGAACGTCTCGTTTTTTAAATTTTAAATTTATCATTTTAAATTTTAAATTAAATAGTGCCTACCAAACACCTTTTAACTTTCACTCATTTTTATAAACCGTCCCATCCTTCATCACAAATTTCACATCTAAAAGGGTTTCTATTTTGTCGAGGGGATTGTTCTGCACTGCGATGATGTCAGCCAATTTCCCAGCCTCGATGGTGCCGAGAATATCGCTTTTGCGAAGTAATTCCGATGCCGTGACGGTAGCCGATTTGATAGCTTCCAGAGGAGGCATACCCGCCTCGGTCATAAAGATGAACTCGTGGGCATTGTCGCCATGCGGAGAGACCCCTGTATCTGTACCGAATGCAATTTTTACGCCCGCTTTGTAGGCTGCCGCAAAGGTCGCTTGGATTTTCGGACCGATTGCCAGCGCTTTGGGAACAACTAAGGCTGGAAAATACCCTTTTTGTTTTGCCTTTTCAGCAACGAATTTTCCGGCGGAGATAGTAGGAACATAGTAGGTGCCGTGTTTTTTCATCAATTCCATTATTTCGGGCGTCATCAAAGTTCCGTGTTCGATGCTCGTGATACCTGCCTCGATAGCCCTCCTCATCCCTTCGGGACCATGTGCATGGGCAGCCGTCGTGAAGCCATAATCGTTGGCAGTCTCTACGATAGCCTTTATTTCCTCTTCAGTGAATTGGGGCCCCTGCCCGTCTTTGTCGATACTCAACACGCCGCCGGTTGCAGCAATTTTTATCAGATCAGCCCCATTTTTATAGCGTTGCCGAACGGCTTTGCGAGCCTCATCCGGTCCGTTGATGACCCCCTCCCTAGGGCCCGGGTCGCCTTTCAGGTCATTTCGCAGTCCATTCGTCGGGTCCGCATGGCTGCCCGTGGAACCGATCGCTTTCTCCGCAGTGTAAATCCGGGGACCTATCACATATCCTTTGTTGATGGCATTTCTCAGGGATACGTTGACCCCTGTGCCAGCCAGGTCCCTAACCGTCGTGAAGCCTGCCATCAGGGTTCTCTTTGCATAAACCGTAGCCCGCAAGGCGACGTCGGCATCGTTCATGCGGAATTGTTCTTCATACCGTTTTGGGCTCAATTGACCCTCGATATGCACGTGCATGTCCATCAGCCCAGGCAAGACGGTTTTGTCTTTCAAATCAATCAAGGTCGCGTCTTCCGGGGCCTCGACATAGCCGCTTTTTATTTCCTTTATTTTGTGGTCTTCCACGATGATGGTCATCTGATTTTTCACAGCGTCGTCCGTGCAATCGATGAGATGTCCGCAGTACAAGTAGGAAGGTTGGGCATTTGCAGATGTTGAAAACCAAAGGTTTAAAATGATTAAAAGCAGGGTGATAATAGATTTCATTTTCAAAAAATTTAAAGAAGGTGGTTGAAAAAGTAGTCATTGGTCATTCGAGGCCATTAATCCCATAAAAAATTTATTTAGATTTCAATCGAAGTGTCCGAATTTTCAAATCCGGAAAGGACCATTTTTTAGAATCGGCAAGTTTTAAAATTTGGCCCAATTTTTCCAAAGCTTCTTCTTCCGAATTGTAAATTAAATCAAAATAGACCACATAGCCTTCCTCCTTTCCCGCAAAGCACCCCGTCCATAAAACACCGGACTGAAATGCATTCTCCCGCAACCATTCCATTCGATGGCTAGCTATTTCAAGTTTTTCATAAAGACCTTCCTGCACGAGGAACTTGGTGCCACTGAAGTTGAAAAAACGAGTACAATCGTAAGCCACTGCATCATCGCTTTGTAAACCTACCAAAATGTCAGCCGCTTTTTTTTTGGATTCGGGCTGACTACTGTCGCTGGGCTTTGGTAGAGGTGATTCTTCCGGAGGGGAAACTCCTTCTTTTTCTTCCCTAAATTTCAGTTCTTTTTTCCCGGAAAAGGAGCGCTTAAAGGGAAGGGTATCTACAAGGAATTCGGGCTGTTCCCGCTCCGTTTTTTGGCGGAGGATAGCCATTTCTTTTTCGTAGTCTCCTTTATCCACATAAAGGACGACTTTCTGAGAGAGTTCCTTAAAAAAAATGCCTGCAATTAAAGCCCAGGCGATGGAGGTCAAAACAATTTGAGGAAAAAAAGTTTTCCGATAACGAAGCACCGATGCGCTATGCTCCGACCAGCCCAGAAATTTGGAAACAATCCGCCCTCGCCATTTGGAATAACGATTGCTTTGCCAAGCCTCCCCTATCATGCTCTGGTTAAAGAAGTCCATAATTTTGCGGCTGCCGCTAAATATTTCCTGCAGCGAAGGGGTCATCAAAATTTGAGCTTTCCCATTTTCATCAACCTTAAAAAGCCCAAAGCCATTAAGAACGCATTGATTTTTCAATTCCCGGAAAAACTTGTCGTTTGGATTTTCAAAAACATCTGCACCGAGGGCAACCCATTGTTCATCGGCATGGTATTTTTTAAATTGTTCTATCCCGTAAATGTATCGATACCGGTGATTTCTGCGCGCACCCAGTAGGAAAAGAAAAAAGGCAGACAAAAACACCAACCCCAAGTAGGCAAAATTGATAGCGATGCCGGTTTGGTCGATCGTAAAGTGATTGTACATAAAGCCGTAGCTGTACGCAATGGATGCGGCAAAGCTGGCCGTTGCAAGCCCATCCCAAAAAAGAATCCGGCTTTGCCGTTTAAAAAGAATCTCGTCTTTGGTATAGTAAGAAGTAGCTTCAAATGTGGACAAAAATCGGGAACCGTCCGGTTTGGTGAAAGAATAAAAACCATCTGCAATAATACCCCCGCTAGTGCGCATGTCGTAGCTCAAAATCGCCGCTTCGCCTTCCTTTCGCGGACGGTATTTATAATAGGTTTTCATAAACTGAAGCCCTACCTTCTTGATGGTATTTTCCGTAATGAAACTCAAGGGTTTTTATTTGTCAATTAAAACGTATCTCAATTTGGTGGTCTTCGTTCAATTGTCCTCATCAGTCAATGCGCCAAATTTCAAGAAATCATTTTTTATTCGCTGCTTCCAATTGTTTCCAGACCTCAATGACCTCCATCGCTTCGGCGACATCATGAACCCTCAAAATCTTTGCTCCTTGCTGCAAAGCAACCAGATTGAGGGCGGAGGTAGCATTCAATGCGGCTTCAGGCTTGATGTTTAACAACCTGCAAATCATAGATTTGCGAGAGATGCCCACTAAAAGCGGTTGTTCGAGAATTTTAAAAACATGCAAATCTTTCAGTAGCCGGAAATTGTGCTCAATCGTTTTTCCAAAGCCAAATCCCACATCCAGAATGATGTCTTTGATGTCCCACTTCCGCAATTTCTCCATTTCCCAAATAAAAAAATCAAGTACCTCTTGAACGATATCTTCATAAGTGGGATTTTCCTGCATGTTCTTGGGTTTGCCCTGCATATGCATCAGGACATAGGGAACGGTTAAGCTAGCAACCGTTTCGTACATTTTTTCATCGATACGCCCCGCGGAGATGTCATTAATCATAGCAGCCCCAGCTCCGACACTCTCTTTGGCAACCTTTGCCCTGAAGGTATCCACGGAGATGATCGCTTCTGGAAAATTTTCTGCAATCGTCCGAATCATCGGAATTACACGCTCCAATTCTTCCGTCTCCGAAATTGTATCCGAACCCGGCCGGCTTGACACCCCTCCGACATCAATCATCGAGGCCCCTTTCTTCATCATTTTTTCTACCTGATTCAAGGCTGCCTTTTTCGCAGTGTATTGGCCCCCATCGAAAAAAGAATCAGGCGTCACATTCAAAATACCCATCACGAGCGGGCCCTCCAAGCTGATGAGACGTCCTTTGCAATTTAAGGTCAACTGATGTTCAAGCATATATAATCATCTAAAAATCAATAATATAGAACCCTTCTTAGGCTAAAATTATTTATTTCATGAGAATTTTGATGTGGCTCAGGGGAGATCCCCCCGATAAAGGAAAAAAGTTTTCCAGAGAATTAAAACTAATTGAGTCATCTATTCGGGCGTTGGTATGGAATTTGATTATTCAGGAATGAATTTTTCCCTCTAAATATTAAAATTTTCCATCTTCATTCTTTCAGCAAAAAAGTGCTGCAAAAATTTTGAAACTCAGCACGTCCAAATACTTTTCCATCAATATTAATCCCTCCCACCCAATTTAAGTTTTGTCGTCCCACATGGTTCTTTTTACAAAATTGCAATTGGACTCGTACTTTTCAAAGGCTAGTTTAAAAAAGCGAAATAAATAGAATGTAAATTGCAAGGACTGATGCGCGCATTTTTACGGACAAATTTGGCAATTTTTCTTCTCTGCCACGGCATAGCTGTTCCCATTATACAGGCGAGTACTCCGCCGGATAGTTTGATTACCATGTTGCAACGGCAATCGGAAAGGAATGATAAATTGGACTTAATGAAGGCCTATCAACAGAAGGGTCAAAATTATTTCGAAGCAGGTGAGTTGGGTAACGCAATGGAAAATTTTCAATTGGCATTGGCTATTGCCGAAGAAATTGAAAACAAGGAAGAAATCACCCAGAATCTTTTTTCCATTGGCCGGGCCCACGAGAAGTTGAACAACTACCAATTTGCACTCGATTATTACCTGCGATACCTCGAAATAGGCAAATCTTTTCTTGCAGAAAATGCAAAAGCATATGCCATCAGCAAGATAGCTTATGACTATCAGTCTTTGGGAGACTTTGAGAAGGCTTACGATTACCAACTGCAAGCCCTTCAAATCAACGAGACCCTCCGCGACTCTTCGGGAATGACGAGATCCTTGTATCAAATCGGGTCCATTTTCTTTTATCAGGAAAGATACAACCGGGCGCTTGAATTTTATGAAAAATCTCTGGCGATGTGTGTGAAGTTGAATAATCTACCCTTCATGTATGCCTGTCAGGGAGCAATAGGTAGCGCCTATGAAAAGTTGGATAACCCTCAAAAAGCGCTCGATTATTATGTAGAGGCCCTGCAGCTCTCCCGCAAAGTTGG
>CAZJYF010000322.1:0-5081 GCA_964549665.1 uncultured Saprospiraceae bacterium | reverse complement strand
TTACGATTATTTCGATATAAGGAAAGACCTTTCCACTGCTTTATTAAAGATTTTTGAAGTGATGGAGGAGAATGGGCTGGCGGGAAAAAAGATCATTTTGGGAGGTATGTCGGCGGGAGGAAATTTGGCCGCCCTGCTGTTTTATGACCATGAAAATCTAGAGGCATTAGGTCTTTCCCCAAAACTTTTTTCCGGTATTTTTCTGCTCGGCGCACCCCTTGATTTGCGACGAATGCGCCCTTCCCCAAGTCTGTATTTTTTTGCCGGGAATCGAAATGAAGAACAATTCCAAAAGGCCAACCCAATCAACTATTTGAAACAAGCCGACTATCCCCCGGCTTTGATTATTCAAGGTACTGCTGATGGCTTTGTCGAATTTGAGGTCGCGGTTTCTTTCTTTGAAAAATTGAATGCAATTAGCCCAGGGTGCGCATCGTTTCTTGAACTTGAAAAGGTCAGTCATTTGGGGGTAGCAGCCTGGTTTTCTGTTAACAATGAGACGCGAAAGAGCCTTTTTCAGTGGCTGGAAACTCGAGAGAACAATGCCCCCCCGCAAAATTCGAAAAAATTAATTTTTTGAATCCTTCAAACAATACTTTATTTTTGCCATTTAAATTCCACTCCCTTTTCGCTATTTTTCTAAATAAATTTCCTAACAAAATTAAATTTTGAACTTATGAAAGCGCTGATTAAATGCCTTGTTTTGTTGTTGTCTTTTAATTTTTCATTCTCCTGCTTTTCGCAGGATTACATCATCGACGTTAAAAGTACAGGCAAGCAAGGATTGACTGCAAAATTCACCCTCAAAGGGGACAAGGTTCTTATGGAAGCACAAACCGAAGAAGGAACTATGAAATCTATTTTTGACCATTCAACCGGAGACATTATCAACATGATTGAAAAGGATGGAAAAAAGATGGCTATCAAAATGAACATCAATAATAGTCCACAGTATATGCGGATGAAGCAATTGGAATCGAAGTCTCAGGACAATAAGGATGATATAAAAATAACCGTTTTGGACGAAGACGAGGTAATCAATGGCCGCCATTGTGTGAAAGTACAAGGACAGGACAGCCGGTGGCAAGGGACTGCATGGATTGATAAAGGTCTAAAAATCAGCTTTGCGGATTTGATGCCAACCGCAAAACGGTATGGCGGGAAATCAAATCAACTTCAAAATTCATTTGGGCTGCAAGGATTCCCTGTCCGATTAGAAATGACGGACCTTAAAACCAACGAAAATTGGACGATGGATTCCAATGTCACTGAAACAGAGGTTAGCGACGAGGTTTTCGTTGTCAATGAGGAAGAATATGGGAAAATAATTGACATGACAGACATGCGTCAACTCATGATGGAAGCTCAGAAAGACCCTAAAAAGTTTGAGGAAATCAAGAAATTGATGATGGATTCCAATATTGGAAATTAGCAAATAAAAAGTTCAGAGTTCGAGAGTTCCAACTTCGGTTTAGGTTGTCAACCAGACTCTTGAGCCCTGAACGCTCCAACTCACTCCTTTCCGATTATCGCCCTGGCTTCTATTTCTACCAACAGTTCTGGGTCGACCAAAGCAACCACTTGGACGAGAGTGGTGACGGGTTTAATGTCTTTGAAAAACTCGCCGTGCGCTTTTCCAACAGCTTGCCAATTGGAAATATCCGTCACGAATAGGCGAGTGCGAACCACGTCCTTCAACGAAGCCCCCGCCTCTTGCAAGGTGAATTCGATTTTTTGAAGGATGCTGCGAGTTTGCAGGTAGGGGTCGCCTTTGCCGACGATTTCACCCTTTTCCACTGCCACCGTTCCAGCTACTTCTACCAGGTTTCCTATTTTTACGGCTCTTGAATAACCGACGGAATTTTCCCATTTTGTGCCGGAGGAGATGTTTATTCTTTTCATTTTTTGGCTATTAAAATATAGTAGTTGAAGAAAAATTCTTTTTTGAAAGTCAAACTATTTTCGATTGTGAGGTTTCGTTCAAGGAGCATTTGACGGTATTCTTCCAAATTAAATTGATGGGGATGCAAAATGTCAGCCGGGATCATTCGGAACAATTTTTTGAAGGGGGAATGATTGTGGGCATCTACGGAAAGAATCAATTGCCCACCGGGTTTAAGCCCTTCCCCAAGCTTATCAAGGCAAGAGGGTAGGTCAGCTACGTGATTGATGGCATTGAGGCAAAATACTTTGTCGTATGATTGATTTATTTCGAATTTTTCGAATGGGGAAGCAAAAAAGACCACATTTGGATAGTCGGCTTTTTTGAAATGAGCAATTTTTTTTTCGTACTGATTGATTAGCGGGTCAACCGCATGAATTGGATGTTTTGGAAGTGCGATAAATATTCCTGCTGGTCCACAACCAACTTCGAGCAAGCACTCGTTTTTAGCAAAGTGCAAACCGGTTTTTTTAATAAAACCCTTCCAGTAATTTTCTTTCCACTGCAAATAAGCCGGTTCGTTTTTATTTTTCAGATATCTTTTCCACCATCTGAGTTCTGCAGCCTGAGCAATTTTCCAACGCATATTCATGGAGCAAATTTAAAGGAAATCTGCCTTTCGCTAAATTAAATCAGCTCGATTTTCAAAATCACCCTGATTTGGATTCAGTACCTGAAAAGCCGAAAATAGTTGCCAGTGCATTCAAAAATGATAACTTTTGTATTAAATTTGAGGGATACAAATACCGTAAAAATATGCTTTTCGCAAAAGGAACGCGGGTAAAATTTTTGCATACGGGAGACGAGGGAATCGTCACCGGGCTGCTCGACAACGGCATGGTCAATGTTTATATCGAATCGGAAGATATGGAAATCCCTGCGTTCGAGGATGCTCTTTTCAGGGTTGAGGATGAGACCTCTAAAGCAGTAATCACGGGAAAGATTGTCCAGGGGAAAAAAGAAAAAAAAAGGCAAAAACCAATTCGCCCTCCAGCCGAAACGCAATACACTATCTTAAAAGGAGACGGCATACAACTAGCTTTCGACCCTATTTTCAAAGAGGATGAAACTGTTGAAAAGTATCGAATGCACCTCATGAATGACACAAAAAACGAAACACTGTACGACATCTCCTTTTATTTGGCAGGACAAAAGAGACAAGGGTGGAATGGCAAATTGCCTTCTCTTTCGAGCTTTCCCTTGGGCGAACTTTTTTATGACCAATTAAATGATAGCCCCTCCTTTGAAATTGATTGCTGGGAAATGACTACGGCAGGAAAAGGAGAATGTTTTCACAAATCCTTGAAAATCAGGCCAAAACAATTTTTTAAAAATATTCGAACCGCCCCTTTCTTGAACAAAAAAGTTCATCTCTACCGCCTTTTCGAAAAATTGGAAAGCAGGGATAAGAAAAGACCTGAAGACCTGATATCCTACACCCAGCGTAACGTTCGACCCGTAAAGTTTCAAGCGGGAAGCCTTCGGAAAATAAAACCCTTTGACTCAAAGGAGTTGGCTGAGTTCGAACCTGAAATTGATTTGCATATTGAAAAACTAACGCAAAGCGAGCGGAAAATGAGTCACGCGGAAATTATGCGGATTCAATTGGCAGCCTTTGATTCTTTCATCGAAAAAGCGATTCGATTGGGTGTGCGGGGAGTTTTTGTCATCCATGGAATCGGGCAGGGCCGATTGAAAAATGAAATTGCAGCTCGCTTGATGCAAAACCCTGACATTCAAACTTTTAAAAACGAGTACCACCCAAGATATGGTTGGGGGGCAACCGAGGTTATTTTTTAATTTCTACTTTTATCGGATTATTAATCAATTTTATCCTGTCACAATTTGACAAAATATGTGATTTTCGTCAAAAGGGTGGAATGGTGAATCAAGGTTTTGCACAGAATTTCAAATTTGGACGGATATGTATTTCAGTATTCCCCTAATTCATTCAGGTTTTTGTCACAACGAAAAAAAAATACCCTTTGATTTATTTGGTTGTGGGCAATTTTTTTTGTTTTTAATGTCACAAAATTAAAAAAGATAATTTTTTTTCTTTTCTGGCATTGAATTTGTTCTTTTTAGTCGTGTTCATCTCCCTTCCTCCCGAACACTACTTCAAAATCCCAATTTTAAATTTTGAAGAGTTTTCACTCCCTTGTTGTTTACCTTTTCCCCCTTCCTCCCGCAATTCATTTTCGAATTAATAAAAAACAGGAACATGAAACATTTCACCCAAGCCCTCTTTCTTTTAGCTACTATTTTTGCGTTAAACGCTTCGGCTCAGGTAAAATTCAAACTCGTTTTCGACGAGTCTAATCAATATTACGTATTTTCAATAATTTCGGATGCTACTTTCGCCATGCCCGACAACCTCACCGGCACGGGGCAAATGACGATAAAAGTTCCTTCCGGCGCATTTGAAGTTGCCAATGTGGTCAATCTCCAGCCGGGCATGGTTTGGGAACCTAATTCCCGCAGTGATTCGCCCGAAGAAAATCCGGCATTTGACTACATCTCTTTCGGACTTGCCAACGCTGGGGCGGCTGCCGTAGAATATGTGGAAGGAAAAGAGATTCCCCTTTTCACATTCCAGAACGAAATGGGTTGTACTGGCGCTATAAGTTTGATTGACAACGAAATAGACCCTTTTATGCCGCCCAATTCACGCAGGGCCAATGTGGGTAACCAACTGACTATCTTTGGTGCCAAGGGTAATGCTTACCGGGGAAATGCATCGGCAATGACAGCAGATTGCTCTACACCCATTGTAGTTGAACCGGAAAAAGAACCCCCTGTGGCTACTGCAGAAATCAGCCTCTATCCTAACCCAACGGTTAACCAATTGAATGTGAAAGTGAATTGGGAAAAAAGTATAGACCGGGCTTTGTTGAAAATAGTGGATGCCGCCGGAAGAATTGTTTATTCGGAACCATTAACCTTAAAAGCAGGCAGCAATACTTATCAAATCAATGTGTCTCAACTTCCCGGCGGCTCTTATTTTATCGACTTGAATGGCAATGGTTTGCAAAGGAAGGTACAAAGGTTTATCAAAATTTCTGGTGCCGGAAACAATTCCCTGCGGTAAATACCCCATCTTATCCAAACAGGGTCAAACAAATAAACACCTTTTATTTTT
>CAZJYF010000321.1:0-5085 GCA_964549665.1 uncultured Saprospiraceae bacterium | reverse complement strand
TTTCGAAAATGAAAAATACGATGACGGCACAAGGGTAGATATCGAAGTTTGGGCAGGTTGGTTTGCCATTTGCGTCTCACTGATTTTACTTGCAATTATTATTTTCTGATGAAACATTTATTCAAAAATTTTTTAAACGACAAGCGGGTCTATCACCTGAACGAAAATTACTATCAAAATTTGTTCACTGAGGTCTTGAACAAAAAGGTTCAACCATTTTACAATACCACCTTTGGCAACGGCAACAAATTTTATAATGCCAATCCTATGTTCTCTGCTCTTCATGATAATCGAATCATTCGCATTATTCAAAAGGAACCAAGCCATCAGCCTCACTTTAAAGCCTACCTCGACACCTTCGACAATTTAGATGAACTTGTGATTGTCCTTGAACTGACCGACCAATTCGGACCGGTTATTCGCCAACTTGCTCAACAGTGGTTGGTTGAAAAATCGTCAAAGCAGTGTATAAAGGCTCTTATTAATTCGATTAGGGCACCTGTGGTTAATTGAATCAGACATGCCCATTTCAAATGGGAACCCTGTTCTATTGAACTTCCAATTTTAGAAGGTGTCTTTATCACTTAAACATGGGAAAGAGTTCCATTTTTTTGTTCTAATCAGCCCTACCTTTTACCTTTACTTTTTATGAGCAAATCCTACGATGCGATCATCATTGGCAGCGGCTTTGGGGGTTCGATGACAGCCAATCAATTGGTAAATGCCGGGATGAAGGTCCTGATGTTGGAGCGGGGGGATTGGGTGCCGAGAAGCCCCGAAAATTGGGGCTTGGGAGGCTCTGTTGATTTAACACCCCATTACGACCACAGCAGCCCCCGCAGGGTGGTTGCCGGAGGTAATAAAAAAGTGATGGGGACCTATGCTTGTGTGGGCGGCCCTTCTGTTTTTTACGGAGGCGTATCGTTTCGCTTTCGCGAAAAGGATTTTCTCCCGGAAGAAGAATTTATCGCATCCTCCGGAGCAGAATGGCCTATTGGTTACGCCGATTTGGAACCTTTTTATGGAAAAGCAGAAACGATTTTGAATATTTCCGGTGAAGCGGGAACTGACCCCACGGAACCATTCCGCGGAACCCCATTTCCACAAAAACCAGCTCCTTTGGCCAGTATTTCCCGAAAGGTGAAAGCGGCAGCAGAACAATTAGGGCTACACCCGTTCCACTTGCCTCTCGCGATAAATTACGAAAACGCTAATCGCTCAACTTGCGTAAATTGTACCACCTGTGATACTTTTGCCTGCGCCATCAGCGCTAAAAATGACCTGGCTACCATTCTGATTCCCAAACTGATAGAGAAAGGAATGGAGTTAAGACCAAATTCGGTTGTCACTAAATTGAAGACCAATAATGGCATAATTCAGGAGGTGGAATGCGTCTCGAAAAAGAATGGTGAACGGCTGTCTTTCAAATCCAAATACGTTATTCTTTCTGCCGGTGCTTTGGGGTCACCCCAATTATTGCTGGCTTCTGGTCTTGAAAAATTAAATCCCGGCGGTCAATGCGTGGGGCATTATCTGATGCGCCACGTCAATGCCATCGTTTTTGGCATTTTCCCGGGCGCGGCGGACAAGGAAACGCGTTTCCACAAACAACTCGCCATCCTCGATTATTATTTCGGGCATCCATCCATCACTGCGCCGAAAGGGAAACTGGGTAGTTTGCAACAGATGCCTACTCCTCCGATGGGTTTGGTGCAAAACGAAGTGCCGGGGGCATTGGGGAAATTGTTGAGCCGGGGCGTGAAGCTTTTAAGCGGGCTATTGGCAATTGCAGAAGACCAACCGCAGTTTACCAACCATGTCCGCCTCGATTTTCAAACAATAGATGCTTTTGGACTGCCACAGGCGGTCATCAGTCATCATTATTCGGCTCGAGATTTGGCAGCTTTGAAAGGTCTGACTGGCAAAGCCAAAAAAATTATGCACAAAGCTGGGGCACTAGCGCATTACGTTCATCACATTCGAACATTTTCCCATTCGGTGGGAACCGTTCGCATGGGAAAGAATCCCGAGACCTCTGCCCTGGATGAATTTTGCCAATACAGAGGAGTCAAAAACCTTTTCGTCGCCGACGGCAGCATTATGCCGACTGCGGCAGCCGTCAATCCGAGTTTGACCATCTCGGCAAATGCCCTCCGGGTGGGTAAACATATAGCCGAATTGGGATAATGGAGTCTCAAAAATTGTAGCGAACTACTTATCGCTGTTTTCGGTAACTTTGCGTCTTTTTCAAACTTCTGTCTAAAACTAAAAAGAATGAAATTCGGCGTCGTGGTTTTCCCCGGTTCCAATTGCGATGACGACATGAGTCATGTGTTGCGCAGGGTCATGGGGAAGAAAGTGGTGAAACTTTGGCACAAAGACAGCTCATTGGCAGGTTTTGAAACAAGCGATTGCATCGTCTTGCCCGGCGGCTTTTCTTACGGAGATTATTTACGGGCAGGGGCCATCGCCCGGTTTTCGCACCTCATGAATGCTGTGATTGAATTTGCGCGGCAGGGCGGCTACGTGTTGGGCATCTGCAACGGTTTTCAAATATTGTGCGAGTCGGGCCTGCTACCGGGAGTGCTTTTGCGAAACCAAAACCAAAAATTTATTTGCAAAAATATTTTTTTGAAACCCCAAACGAATAATTCCCCACTCACCTCCGAAATTGAACTCGAAAATCCCCTCAAAATTCCAATCGCCCATGCAGAAGGACGGTATTTTGCGGATGAAAAAACACTTCGGGAACTTAACTCCAACGACCAAATCCTTTTCAAGTATTGCGGGCCAGCCGGGCAAATCACGCAGGAATCCAATCCCAATGGTTCTCTGGAAAACATCGCCGGGATTTGCAACAAAACCCGCAACGTCTTCGGCATGATGCCCCACCCGGAACGCGCTTCGGAAGAAATTTTGGGTAATACAGATGGCAAAATTCTTTTTGAATCATTGATTTCGAAAAGCAAAAGAGATTTTGCCCCTTCCGACCCCTTGCTTGCCTGAATTCCTTCTAACATGTGAGTTGGCGGGAGCATTAAGCAAGATGAACAACCTAAGCCACCCGAGTTCTTTGCTCTCCGTTCCTTAATAGAGCGTTAAACTTTTATTATTCTAGCCCCCGGCGACAACCAAATTCAAATTGGCACGCTATTTTTGCGTTCGCTTTTGAAAAACGATTCCTCCTTATACACCTTACACCTTGCAACTCATCAATAATATATTCATGCAAAAATTTCTTTTTGTTGGGGCGGCATTATTTTTATTCGGAAGTGCCTTCGGTCAAATGATGACTCCTGTAAAATGGTCTTTCGAAGCTCAAAAAATCGCCGAATCTGCATACGTCCTTATTTTCACCGCATCAATTGACAAAGGTTGGCACATTTATTCCCAATATCTCGAAAGCGATGATGGTCCGTTGCCCACTTCTTTTCATTTTGATGATAACCCCCGCGTTGAAATTGTTGGAAAAACAAAAGAGTCCGGCACTAAATCGGAAGCTTATGACCCTTTGTTTGAAATGAAAGTAGTTAAATTCACGGGCCAGCCTGTTTTTTCGAGACGGGTAAAATTGATAAAAGGGCCTGCCTTGGTAAAAGGTCATTTGGAATACATGTCTTGTGATAATAAAAAATGTTTACCGCCTACAAAGGTGGACTTTCAATTTAAATTAGATTAACAGCCCTTTTTGAGTTCCCCTCTTGATTCAACTAAGACTGTCAAAACGCAATTTGCAATGAAGCATTTATCATTTCTGTTTTTTTTTATTGGCCTCAATATCGCCTCTGGGCAAATCGTCAATCCCGTTCATTGGAACACCTCCTGGAAACATGTCAGCGAGGATGAATTCGACCTCATTTTCACGGCAAACATTGACGAGGGATGGCACATCTATTCGCAATATTTGGAAGGAGAGGACGGTCCCATTCCCACCTCTTTCAATTTCAGCGATAGTACTGCTTTTGAATTGATTGGAAAAAACATAGAACTGGAAGAGAACAGAAAGGAAGCCTTCGACGAATTGTTCGACATGAATGTGGTCACTTACGAGAAGAAGGCAGTATTCACCCAACGGGTGAAAACCAAAGACTTGTCGAAGCCGATTGCGGGCTACCTGGAATTTATGACCTGCGACAATACCCGTTGCCTTCCACCGGAAGAAGTGGATTTTGAATTCCGGTTAAAATCTTCATCGAGCAATAGCAGTCCTACTGCGAAAACCCCTCGTTTTGAAGAGACGACCACATCCTCTGTCAATTTGACCAAAGAACCGGATGTGAAAGTAAAAGGTGCTTCCGATGGTATCCTCAAGCCCGTCGAGTGGTCGCTGAAAGTCGAAAAGACTGATGCAAAGACCTACGATTTGGTTTTTAAAGCAGACATTGACAAAGGCTGGCACATTTATTCGCAATACCTCGAAGGAGAGGACGGAACCATTGCCACGAGTTTTAATTTTGACGAAAGTGACCATGTAAAAACGAAGGGAAAAGCGAAAGAGGAAAGCCCCCACCGCATCGAAGGCTGGGACAAGATATTAAACATGAACGTCATAAAATTTAAGGAGGAAGTGACTTTCACACAGCAAGTGCAGGTATTGAATGCTCCTCAAGCCGTAACGGGCTACCTCGAGTTTACAACCTGTGACAACAGAAAATGTCTTCCTCCATCTGAAGTGCCTTTCAAAGTCAATTTGGCTACTCTAAGTGCTCTTATAGGGGATGATGCTGATGAAACTTCGATGCCTGATTTAACGCCGGATGACACAAAAATGGGTCTTTCAACTTTCGTCATCGATACCAATCCCGTTAGCGAATGCGGGGTAGTTGCAGCAAAAGAAAAAAGCAAAGGATTGTGGGGGATTTTTATTTTGGGGCTTTTGGGAGGTCTTGTCGCACTGCTCACCCCCTGTGTATTCCCAATGATTCCACTGACGGTAAGTTTCTTCACAAAAAGAAGCCAAAACAAACGGAAAGGGCTTGCCAATGCTTTCTTGTACGGCTTATCCATCCTATTGGTCTATGTATTGTTGAGCGTGCCGTTTCACTTGATGGATTCCATCAATCCGGACATCCTGAACGATGTTTC
>CAZJYF010000320.1:0-5096 GCA_964549665.1 uncultured Saprospiraceae bacterium | reverse complement strand
TCCATTACCCATTAAATTCATGCTAGTACCAATTTAGCAAATCTTTTGCAAAGCATCCTATTTTGTGGACTTCAATTTGGATTGGCGTTAAGGCCGGCCGCGCCACCAACTGGCAAGGCTGGAACCGGAAATATTCATCCAGGGTCCAAAAATGGCGGGGGCAAGCCCCATGGTGGCCACTTTCCCCATTTCCAGGGCGATGCCGGAAGCCAAACCACTGTTTTGCATGCCTACCTCGAAGGCAATCGTGCGACAAGATTTTTCATCCAAACCAAACAATTTGCAGCCCCAATATCCAAAAAAATAACCCGCTGTATTGTGCAACGCTGCCGCCGCCACCAAAGCAAGTCCGATGGTCAGCAAGCTATCCCGCCCAGCCGCCGTGATGATGGCAATGATGACGGCAATGCCCACCATAGAAACCACCGGCATGGCACGGTCTAACCAAGGAAAGCGACCATGGAAAAAGTTGTTGAATAGCAAGCCGGCGATGATTGGAAGGATGACAATTTTTAGAATGCTCAGCATCATGGCCCAAAAATCTATCGGCACCAGTTGGTCAGCAAGCAAAGTCATTAATAAAGGGGTAATAAGAGGGGCCAACAGGGTGGCTATTGCCGTCAGCGTGAGTGAAAGGGCTAGGTTGGCTTGGGCGATGTAGGACATGACATTCGAGGCCAATCCACTTGGGGAACAACCCACTAAAATTATTCCTGCAGCGATTTCAGGAGGGAATTGAAACGCGAAAGTCAAAGCGTAACCCACTAACGGCATGATGGTAAACTGGCAAAGCAGACCAACGAATACGCCTTTCGGCATTTTGACGATGCCGACAAAATCATGAAAACTCATGGCCGTTCCCATGCCAAACATAATGAGCATGAGCAAAGGAATGATTAATTTTTTCAATTTGAAGCCTGCAATTTCCGAAAAGGGAGCGGGATAATACATGGCAGCCACGACGGCGGCAAAAATCCAGGCAGTAAAAGAGAGCCGTTTGAGGTTGGGGAATCGCCGAATTCCCAGAGCCAGCGAGACGAAAAATGCAATGGCAAGGGGTCCGGCTTGTGGACCTTTACCCAAAATCAAAGCTAGAAGGAAAGCTAATCCCGACAGGGAGCTAACGAGTTGAAAAAGCCGGTAGGGTTGCTTCATTTCAATTGATTGTGAAGGTGTCGCCGCCAATTTACAAATCTTTCCTTGCTTGGTAATTTCTGGAGAACCCTTTTTAAAACAATGTTCCCCAAAACGGAAAATGCTGGTACGGGAATTTTGCGGAGTTTGAGACTGGTTTCCTTCTTTTTCCCTTTTGGCCATACATGATGAAAAACCAATATGGCATTCTGTTTGCTGAAAGAAGCATACATTCAATTAACCTCCTTTCTTTTTCAAATCCCATTGCCATCGAATGAAAATAGCTTTTCACCCCTTTTCAATTCAATCCTCCCAGCGAGTTTTCCAACTTCCCCTCAGCTAATTCAAGCTATAAAAACGTTTCCTCCTAAGTTTTGTGAAAAACCGATTCGTTATGCTCTGATTATCAGGGTTTTTAATAGGGCGGAATTTCAACTTAATTCGCAGCTCCCTTTTGCAAGGGAATACATTCCATGAACGAAATAACATAACCATGAGAATCCCGTGGACTTTAACTCTATTGTTCCTTGCCACCTTTTTGTTGGCAAACCGCCCGAATGAGGCATACTATGAGAAAACCGGGCTTCTGAAAAGCCCATCCCTTCTGGAAGAGACCTTAAGGGTGCGATTGCTTGAAATGGATTGCGTTGTAAAACCAATCTACACCAAAGAAGTAGCCGCATATTTAAAAAGCTACCTCAGCTATGGGCATAAAGATTCCGAACTATTGTTGGGAAAAAGTGTGCTTTATTTTCCAATTTTTGAGCATTACCTTCAACTTTACAATTTACCCGAGGAGTTGAAATTCCTTCCAATAATTGAATCAAACCTTCGGCCCTACGCAGTTTCTACGGCAGGTGCTGCCGGGCTGTGGCAATTTATGGCTGGGACGGCGAGACAATACGGGTTGAAAATAAATTCTTACGTGGACGAACGGAAGGACCCTTACCGTTCGACGGAAGCGGCTGTGAAACACCTCGCTAAATTGTATGAACGATTCGGCACTTGGGAGCTCGTATTGGCGGCTTACAATTGCGGCTCAAACAAACTGAGCAGCGTCATTAGGCATTCCCACACGACCAATTATTGGAAATTGAGGAAGTACTTGCCCCGCGAAACCCGCAGTTACGTCCCCCGCTTTATCGCAGCCACTTACCTCGCTACCTATTACCGGTTGTATGGTTTGCATCCGGTTTACCCGGATTTTGAGCAGCAATGGACCAGGACCACTCTTGTGTTTCATTCTGTCAGCTTTCGCGAAATTTCAAAAACCACTGGGGTCACCTTAAACAGCATTCGGCAATTGAATCCAGGATACAAAAGAAGTTATATTCCCACAAATCCAAAAGGCTTTTTTTTGGTGTTGCCCGAACCAGCGATGCAAGCTTTTAGAGAGCAACGAAAGAGAAAGTACGGAGGTAAAGGTCTGCATCCTTCTGATGATTATTACAAGAGCAACTATGTGGTACTAGCCGGAGATACCATTGAGCCATTGGCCAGAATGTATCAGTGCAGTGTGGAAGATATTATTAGGTGGAATAATCTACATTCGAGGGAATTGCATTATCGACAAGAACTTGTTTTATATCATTTAAAAAAGGGGAATCGGAGAGCAAGGGCTTAATTGAATTGAAAATTGCACTAAACCTAGCCGTTCATACTATGTATGAGCGGCTTTTTTTTGGGAAATGGGTTTCTTTCCAGTCCAATTTAGAATTCTACTCTGGATTTCTGGGCAAAGTCATTTTTTTTTTAAACTTTTGCATTCCTTATCGTTTTTTCCGCCACACCTCTATACCCTTTCCCTGGAACGGCGTTTCCATTTTTTACGGGCGCTTTTTTCTGACGACTTTATTTTGAGGTTTTACACATCGAAACAATGGGCATACGAGCTAATAGCCTGGCTTTTTTGAGCCACTTTTCAATTTTGGTGAAAAATGCACTAAATTTTTATCTAAAATCTAAATCCCAGCAGCTCAATTTTACTCACTTTAAAACTGATGAAAATGCGATTTGCCACCCCCCTTTTAACTTTCCTATTGTTCTCTTTTACAAATGTTAGTGGTCAAACGGGTTGTCCCGGTTGCGTGGTTGAATTACCCGATTCCCTTGCGGAAGACACCATTTTTCTTGCATCCGCTCCCGACGGAGAAGCAGGCATCTATTACGCGGCCGATGTCGGTTTCCGAATGCCCAAAACCACAGACCCGGTGGCGGCTACTGACCCCAATGTACCGGCCGGATTGTCGCTGGATAAATTGACCATCCTGGCTGCGGTAAACATTCCACCGGGGCTTTCCTGGGAGCCGAATCAATTTGAATTCAACCTGCCGGAGGAGACAGACGGCTGCTTCAGACTTTGCGGTACGCCCCTTCAACCGGGGACGTTTGAGGTGCAGGTGATTGTAAATGTCCAAGTTTCCATCGTGACGCAGACTTCCACTTTTTCTTTTTTTGTTTACATCGCACCCGCTTCGAGTTCTACCGTCGGATTTACGGTTTTGAATAGTTCGGGCTGTGGAGAAGTGTTCGCTTCTTTTGAGAATAATTTGGCGAGCAATGGCGATGAGGGCTTTTCCTATTTCTGGGACTTCGGCAACGGAAATACTTCCACCGAGGAAAATCCGGGGGAGCAAACCTACTCTGCACCTGGTATTTATGAGCTAAGTTATACAGCCAATATCGATACCGTCGGTTTCCTTCTGACCACTGTTTCCATTTTGAATGTGGGTTGTGGGGATGTTGCAGTGCCTCCGCTATTCAGCGGTAATCCCGACTTGTTGATAAAAATAAAAGACCCTTCAGGCGACCAAATTTTTGGCACCAGCCCAATCAATAATGCGACGACCCCCGTAGCTTTCAACGTCAATATTCCGGTTGGTGAAGGCGAATACACACTTGAAGTGAAAGACGATGAATTTTTAGTGGGCGATGAAAGCTGCGGTAGCGTCACCTTCGACCGATTCACCAATGACACCCTGGAGGATGGCGATTTGGTGGTCGTCGTGCAGGTCATTCATCCCGTGCTGACGATAAGTGCTACGGATACAATTGTCGTGTTTGAACAGCCAGCGCCGCCGGTTTTGTCACCTGCCGAAGTGCAACCCCTTTGCGATGGGCAGGAGGTGGAATTAGTGGCTTCTTACGATGAAAATTTGCAGTGGTTCCGGGACACGAATGTTTTATTTGGTGAAACAAGTCAAATGTTAATTGCATCGGAACCAGGGGGTTATTGGGTAGAATTTACAAGTGCAGTTGGGTGCAAAGCTGCGTCCGAACCAGTGGAAGTTGATTTTTTGCCCATCCCCTCCGTTCCCATTTTCATGAATGAAAACAACCTCCTCGTTCTGACTGAACCGGGTGCATTACCAGAAGATGCGAGTTTGCAATGGTTTTTGGAAGGCATTCCCATCGAAGGCGCCACCGACCAAAATTTTTGCCTCTCTGAGGACGGAACCTATACCTTGAAGGTGACGGATAATGCGACCGGCTGCTCGAATCAATTCACCTTTTTCGTGTCCTTCAACCCCAATGTAAATTGCGCCGTCGCCACGAATGAGTTGACTGCTTTAGAGCGCACCATCAAGATTTATCCGAATCCGACGAATGGCATTTTTTTCCTTTCCTTCGAAACAGCTCTTCCCGTAGGACTCGCGTTCACAATTCGAGACTTGACGGGTAGGTTTGTTTTACATGAAGCGGTTCAGGCGCAGGGACATTTTGTAAATGCCATGGACCTTTCAAATCTGCCAAACGGCGTTTACCTTTTGCAAATTGAATCTTCTAATGGATTGATTACCAGAAAAATAGTGAAGCGATGACCGTTTTAATGCCGAAATGAAAAAGCCCCTGAACAGGTGCTCAAGGGCTTTTGCGGAGGAGGAGGGATTCGAACCCCCGGTGCGGTTTCCCGCACGCCGGTTTTCAAGACCGGTGCATTAAACCAGCTCTGCCACTCCTCC
>CAZJYF010000319.1:0-5101 GCA_964549665.1 uncultured Saprospiraceae bacterium | reverse complement strand
AAGATTTTCCCTCTGAATAATAGCTATTGCCAAATATACTTTCAATAATGCGGTAATCTAAATACAACCTAGAAAACAAAACCAAAATTAAAGGGAAAAACAGAATAAAATTTAGCTAAACAAACAGGGTAAGAAAATAGCCAGGATGAAGAACAAAATAGTTTTCTCACTGCAAGCTTGTCTAAAGTTTTTACAAAATATTCGCTCGGCAAAATGACAGCACTAAAGTAGAGAGAATGATTGTTTTTAACAAATATTTTTTAAAAGATTTATTAAAAAATCAGACTGTCATTTTTTTGTGAATGTTTTTTCAGGTGATTGATTGTCAATTAGTTAAATTAAATGATTTTTTTCATTATACTATTTGCGTTAGTACAAATTGCTGATTATCAAATGAGTTTGAGAAAGAAAAAAAGAAAAAAAAACCCGCTTCTATTTTTGATTTTCGCGTTGAGATAAGACTACAATCAAAATGGTGTAATCCGGACTAAAAATTTTGTCCAAGGTCACAAAGGTTCCGGGCTGAACTTCGAGGGATCGTCCCAAATTAAAGTGCTGCGCCGACTGTCGAATGGCGTTTGCCCAAAAGGAAAAAGGGGCAAATTTTTCATCCAAAACGCTCATATACTGAAATTGTTCTACTGCTTTCAATGCCCAATAATCAGCCGAAGTTTTTTCAAAATTCCCTGGCAAAAAAAACTGAAATTCCTGCCGGATAGCATCACATCCACTTTGAATAATTTCCAGATGAACGCCATTTTCAAAAACCACTTTTTCGATTCCTTCTTTGCCGGACAAATGAAATTCATGTGAGTTGATTTTAGGAATATTTTTGGAAAAAACGGATTCCGGTTTGCCGAATTTACAATGGACAAAAGGATCATCCGAAGTTTGGTTTTTGCTACCACAACTAATTAAAATAAAAATTAATGAAATGGTTAAAATGTTGAACTTCATAAAGTTACACCTTGAAACTTATTTTATTTTTTTGAAAAACCAATCGAAAAATCCAATGCAAAGTTGTCACTTTGTTTTTAATTTTTCGCGAATTGTTGCACAGCCGTTGCTTCCTTTTTTAATTTTACCTTTTTGAATCATTTATTTCGAAAAAGTATGAAAACAGATATCCTGGCAATTGGCGTTCATCCCGACGATGTCGAATTGAGTTGCAGCGGCACTTTGTTGAAACATATTGAACTCGGCAAAAAAATCGGACTTCTCGACTTGACTCGCGGCGAATTAGGGACGAGGGGTTCGGCAAAAATTCGCTCGGAAGAAGCTGCCAATGCAACCCGATTGATGGGTGCTCTTTTCCGCGAAAACCTCGATTTGGGCGATGGGTTTTTTACCACTGGAAAGGAAAATATTCTTAAAATTGTCGGATCCATCCGAAAATACCAACCGGAAATTGTGCTCACAAATGCACTCGATGACCGCCACCCCGACCACGGAAGGGCTGCCAAACTCTCTTCCGATGCTTGCTTCTTCTCCGGTTTGGCAAAAATTGAAACGCGGAATGAGGAAGGTAAAACCCAAACTCGGTGGCGCCCGAAAGCAGTCTATCATTACATTCAGGACCGCAACCTGAAACCCGATTTCGTGGTGGATATAACGCCCTTTATTGACCGGAAGATTGCGTTGATTCAGACTTTTCGATCTCAATTTTTCAACCCGGATGCACTGGAATTTGAAAGTGAATTGGACTCGCCTATTTCCAAGGAGGATTTCATTGAATTCATCAAGGGCAAAGGGAGGGTATTTGGCAGGCCCGCAGGCGTGGAATTTGCCGAAGGTTTTAACGTAGGAAGGACTTTAGGAGTGCGAAATTTGTTCGATTTGATTTGAGCATCGAATTAAAAAAACTAATCCTCCCTGGGAAACCCGATTCCGAAAGTTGGAAAATCCAGAAGTTTTGATATTCCTGAATGACCAACTGACCAATGACCTTCACCGACCCTCTTCGAAAAGTTAATTTTTCAATGGATTTAAAGGTTGTTTCCCTTCGAGTCGTTCTTCATAATTGAACTCACCCAATCTAAATTTTACTGGAAAAGGAACTTTTACTTTTTTCTCCATCTCTACCTCCAACCTACAAAAAAAGCCCTCGTGAATGAGGACATAAGCCTTGGAACTCACTTCAGAGGCCGATTGTGGTGGTTGAAAAAATTCCCGCAAAGGATGAAAAACGTCAGACTTGTCCGAGTTGTTTAGAAGAAGAAGTTCGGAATTGAAATTATTGGTAGCAGCAAATTCAACTGTTTGAGGGGCAATAGCAGAGATGTTAGAAACCTGGAGACCTACCTGTGCTTTCAAATTTTGGCCTCCAAAAACAAAAAATAAAAGAATTGAAAAATTGAAATACTTTGGAATCCTTCTTTCAATTTTCCTTGCCTGGTTTTCTTTTTTTGGTGCCTTCATATAATTCAAATTTTTGAAATTTACATTCAAGGGCTGCATTAAAAAGAGTGATTTTTCGGGAGGGGCGCAAGCCAATATTTTTCAATGCTTCTTTGTTGGAAGAAATAATCCAAGCTTCGTAGCCTGAAAAATGTTGTTTAAGCCGGTCGCCAATCATTTTATATAAAGCTTTGATATCTTCATGTTCCAACCGTTCACCGTAGGGTGGATTCATTATCAAAAGCCCTTTTTCGGGCGGGGGTTCCATCATTTCAAATTTCTTGCGTTGGAAGGCTACCTTGCCTTCAAGGTGGGCTGCCAATGCATTGTGATTTGCCATTCTAAGGGCTTCAAAACTTTTATCGAAACCCAAAACCTTGTGCTCAAAACCGGTGATTTTTTGACGGGCTTCTTCGACGACATCTTGCCAAAGGTCTTTATCAAAATCTTTCCACTTCTTAAAACCGAAATTGGGGCGGTAAAGTTGAGGTGGAATGTTATGAGCAATTAAAGCCGCTTCGATTACCAACGTGCCGGACCCGCACATGGGGTCAATGAAATTGCACGTTTTTTGCCAGTCGGAAAGCAAAATCATCCCGGCCGCAAGCGCTTCATTTATGGGGGCTTCCACTGTAGTGACTCGATAACCGCGTTTGTGAAGCGAATCACCCGAACTGTCAAGGCTTAAAGTGCATAAATTGTCTTTACTGAGATGCACGTTGATACGCAAGTTAGGCAATCGCGTATCCACATTCGGTCGCAATCCGGTCTTTTCCCTAAACTGATCCACAATGGCATCCTTTGCTTTCAGAGAGAGGTATTTGGAATGGTCCAAATACTTGGATTGAGTGGTGGCATCGATTGCAAAGGTGTCCTCCAAGCTCAGGAATTCAGACCAATCAGTTTCTTTAATTTTTTTGTAAAAATGGTTTTCGTGTTTGGTCTTGAATGTTCGAAAAGGAACGAGGAGCCGGAGGGCAGTGCGCAATTCGAGATTGGCCCGGTAAAGAAGTTTTTTGTCCCCATGAAATTGGACGGCACGGGTCAGGATTTGGATATCAGAAGCCCCTAAATCATTTAGTTCTTTGGCAAGAACAGCTTCGAGTCCATAAAAGGTTTTGGCGAGAATTTTCAAAAATTATTTTTTAGGCGTTCACTCCACTCCGATACCTTTCTTTAACAGGTAAGCGGCGAAGTTGAATCTGGTTTTTTGCCAAGTTACGATTTTTTAGAACTGAATTCAAACACCTTCTAGACCTGAATGACCCCTGGGTTGAATTTCTCAATATGCGCGTTATTAGCCGCTTCGATGCCGGTCGAAATCCACAGCCGCGTTTCGAGGGGGTCAATGATGGCGTCCACCCAAAGGCGGGCAGCAGCGTATTCTGGTTGGGTTTGGTCGTCGTAGCGTTTTTTTATTTCTTCGAAAAGTTTTTTTTCTTCCTCTGGCTCCGGTTCCTGTCCCTTTGTTTTCAAGGAGGAGATTTGAATTTGCGCCAATACTTTCGCCGCCTGAGTGCCGCCCATAACGGCTATCTTTGCGGTGGGCCAAGCAACAATCAGGCGGGGGTCATAAGCTTTGCCACACATCGCGTAATTGCCCGCCCCATAAGAATTGCCCATCACGACACTGAATTTTGGAACGGTGGAATTCGCCACGGCATTGACCATCTTCGCACCGTCCTTGATAATGCCTCCCTGTTCGGAACGCGTGCCCACCATGAAGCCCGTCACATCGTGGAAGAATATCAAAGGGATCTTTTTTTGGTTGCAATTCATAATGAACCGCGTAGCTTTGTCTGCCGAATCGGAGTAAATGACGCCACCGAATTGCATCTCTCCCTTTCTCGTTTTCACAACTTTTCGTTGGTTGGCGACGATGCCTACCGCCCAGCCATCTATCCTGGCATAAGCACAAATGATGGTTTTGCCAAAATCTTTTTTATAAAAAGTCAGTTTGGAATCATCGACAATTCGCTCGAGAATGTCAATGGCATTGTACGGCTTGGAAGCCTTTTCGGGAAAGAGGTTGTAAATGTCTTTCGGGTTTTTCAGCGGTGGTTTTCCCTCCACCTTGTCGAAGCCAGCTTTTTCATATTTCCCAACTTTGTCCATCAAATCTCGAATCGTATCTAGGCATTCCGCATCGTCCTTCATTTTATAATCTGTAATCCCCGATATATCCGATTGAGTCACTGCCCCTCCCAGGGTCTCTTTATCTACTTCTTCGCCGATAGCAGCTTTTACCAGATAGGGGCCAGCCAAAAATATCGAGCCTGTCTTTTCTACGATAAGCGCTTCATCAGACATGATGGGCAGGTAAGCGCCGCCCGCCACACAGCTTCCCATGATAGCTGCAATCTGGAGGATGCCCATGCTTGAAAGCCGGGCGTTATTTCTGAAAATCCGACCGAAATGCTCTTTGTCGGGAAAGATTTCGTCCTGCATGGGCAAAAAGACGCCGGCGCTATCGACGAGGTAAATAATCGGCAGCCGGTTTTCCATCGCAATTTCTTGGGCCCGCAGGTTCTTTTTGCCGGTGATGGGAAACCAAGCACCAGCTTTCACCGTTGCGTCATTAGCCACAACAATACACTGCCTGCCACAAATGTACCCGATTACGACCACCACACCTCCCGCAGGGCAACCCCCATATTCGGGGTACATCTCATAGCCTGCAAAAGCTCCGATTTCAATTTGTTTA
>CAZJYF010000318.1:0-5107 GCA_964549665.1 uncultured Saprospiraceae bacterium | reverse complement strand
AATCCCGCAGCCTCCAATACCTCCATGATGACCATGGCAGAAAGGACTTCCGATCCGGCGGGTTTCCAAACGACGGTGTTGCCCATGAGTGCGGGCGCGCCCGTCAAATTGCCCGCAATGGAGGTGAAATTGAAAGGCGTAAGGGCAAAAACAAAACCCTCTAAAGCCCTGTATTCCAGCCGGTTCCAAATTTTATCGGCGCTTTCAGGCTGCCCGGCGTAAATCTCGGTCATGTATTGCACGTTGAAGCGATAGAAGTCACACAACTCCGCCACGCAATCAATCTCCGCCTGAAAAACATTTTTCGATTGGCAAAGCATCGTCGCCGCATTCATCTTTGCCCGAAAGGGACCTGCCAACAAATCAGCCGCTTTCAAAAAAATGGCAGCCCGTTCCTGCCACGGCATGTTCTCCCATTCTTTTTTGGCTTTCAAGGCCGCCTCGATGGCCTGCCGCACATGCCCGGCATCCCCTTTGCAATAATAACCCAAAGTGTGCTGTAAATCATGCGGTGGATGAATCGCAATCCGTTCGCCGGTCAACACCTTCTTCCCGCCTATGGTCATCGGAACGATGGTTTCTTTCGACTTCAATTCCGCAAGGGCAGCTTTAACCGCTTCTTTTTCGGGCGAACCGGGTCCATAGTTCAGAACGGGTTCGTTGATGGGGAGGGGCGCTTCAAAAAATGCGTTTGCCATATTTTAAAATGGTTTTGGAAATTGGTTAGAAAAAAATTCGCACAAACTTACGGAATAGTTTGACCTTCAAGATTCTATTGGTCTTGAATTTCGATGAAAATTTATGGCGTGTGATTCAACACTTTGTGCAAATCCTCCAACCGGTGAATTTCAAAAGTGGGTTTAATTTCGGTTGTATTTTGCTGCTTTTCCGGGTTGTACCAACAACTTGGAACGCCATAATCATTGCTCCCTTTGATATCCGAGCGAAGGCTGTCGCCAATGACCATAACCCGCTCTTTTTCAGGGTATTTCATTTCCGAAAAAGCAAAATCGAAAAAGCCGGCGTGGGGTTTTGAAACGCCAATTTCATCGGAAACGACGATAATTTCAAAAAAATGGGTCAGCCCGGCAGTTGCAATTCTCGGCCGTTGCACCTCTTTCAATCCGTTTGTAATGATGACCAATTTGTACTGCTTTTCTTTCAGATTCAGCAACAATTCCAAAGCTCCTTTTATCAAAAAGCGGGTTCCGGAAAGCTTTTTCAAATACACCTCATTCACCTCCAAAGGGTCGCGGTATTCACCGATGGCATCGAAGAATAGCTCAAACCGCGCGCGGCGCAATTCCTCTGCCGTAATTTTTTTTTGCTCAAAAGCGTTCCAGCATTGGTCATTGACTTGTTTGTAAATTGGAAAAAGAGACGGTGGATTTGAGATTTTAAAAAAGGTGAGCGTTTCTTCAAAAGCAAAGCGGGCAGAGCGCGTAAAATCAAAAAGCGTATTATCGGCATCAAACAGCAGCCAGGTGTATTTCATTGATCTTTATTTTGAGTGGCAATATGTTGTCCCACCGTCACGGGTAAAAAAGGAGAAGCATCTCCCCCACCGGTGATAATTTCGCGGACTATGGTAGAACTGATGTGGGAGAAAGCCGGACGACTAATAAAAAAAATGGTTTCTATGCCGTCGCCGACGATATTATTCAGTTGAGAAATAGTTTTTTCGTAATCAAAATCGGAAGCATTTCGCAGACCCCGAAGCAGGTATTTAGCGCCAATCCGTTTGCAGTAATGAGCTGTCAGGTTCTCAAAATGATCCACTTTTACCTTCGGCTCGTTCTCAAAAACGGCACGCAGCCATTTCAGTCGCTGCTCCATGGCAAAGAGGTATTCTTTTTTAGCATTGAAACCAATGGCCACCACAATTTCATCAAAAAGCGGAACAGCCCTTCGAACTAAATCAACGTGACCGACGGTGATGGGGTCAAACGAACCAGGAAATACGGCTACTTTCATTCTTTTTGCATTTGGTACAGTTGTGCATTTTGTCAGAATCGGGATTCACGGAATTTTTAGATTTTCAGGATGTAAAGATGGAAAGCATTATCAAAGGATTGGTTTTCCCCTTCAAGTCCTAATCCTTTTGCATCCGGTAAAGTTGATAATTTTCTTCATCATAGCAAACAAAAAAGACCTCTTTGATAGCATCGCATTCTTCGAAAAATGCTCGTACCACCTGAAAGGCGATTGGTGCAGCCAGGTTTTTGGGAAAGCCAAAAATGCCGGTGCTAATGTTGGGAAAGGCAATGGTAGAAAGGCCGTTTTCGACAGCTAGTTGGAGGCTGTTTTCGTAACAATCCGCCAAGAGCGTGCAACAATTTTCTTCTTCAGAAGCGTCCCAAATTGGCCCGACAGTATGGATGACAAATTTCGAAGGCAAGTTACCCGCATTGGTAATGACTGCTTTTCCGGTGGGACATTCCCCCTGCTTTTTCCTGATTATTCTGCATTCTTCCAAAATGACCGGTCCGCCGGCGCGGTGAATAGCACCATCCACACCACCGCCACCCAAAAGAGAGGAATTGGCTGCATTGACGATGGCATCCACTCCGATTTTAGTAATGTCCGCTTGAAGGATGGTGATTTTTGGCATCGAGCCAAAGATAGGGCGATTTTATTTTTTCGAAAAAAAAAGGCAAACAATGCTTTCGTGTCAGAATCAGGATTTGCAGGATTTTTGGATTTTCAGGATGCTAAGTTGGAAGGCATTTTGAAAATGCCTTCCAACGGCAACAGGAGGATTTGCTGATTCAGAATCCAGTAAATCCTTTAATCCTGCAAATCCTGATTCAGACAATTTCAATTCAACAATTCATAAATACCGGCAATTCCCTGCCCGCCGCCAACACATGCTGTGACGATTCCGTACTTCTGCTTTCTTCTGCGCATCTCGTTGAACAATTGGGTAGAGAGTTTTGCCCCGGTACACCCCAGGGGATGCCCCAAAGCAATCGCACCGCCGTTGACGTTCACGATATCGGGGTCCAGACCAACCGTTTGAATCACGGCCAAGGATTGAGTGGCAAAGGCTTCGTTTAATTCTACTTGATCAATATCCTTTAATTTCAATCCGGCTTGTTGCAGGGCTTTCGGAATAGCGGCACAAGGTCCAATACCCATGTAAAGCGGGTCGACACCTGCTACTGAACAGGAAACCAAGCGGGCAATCGGCTGCAAATTCAGGCTGTTCATCATAGCTTCACTCATCACCAAAACGAAAGATGCGCCATCGGAGGTTTGGGAAGAATTCCCGGCAGTGACGACTCCTCCATTTGCGAAAACCGGGCGCAGCCGGGCTAAGGCTTCCAAACTCGTATCGCGCCGAACGCCTTCGTCGGTGTCCATCACAAATTCCGTCTCCTGCCGCTTGTCGTCTTGGACAAAAACCTCTTTGACCTTGATAGGCACGATGTCATCCTTAAATTTCCCAGCGTCAATAGCTGCTGCGGCTTTCTTGTGCGAGTTGAAAGCAAATTCATCGGATTGTTCCCTCGTGACGTGGTACTTATTGGCAACCGCCTCCGCCGTCAAGCCCATGTTAACCAGGTAGTTGGGTTTTTCTTTTGCCACGGCATAGCTGGGTGCCAATTTATAGCCCGTCAATGGAACCATCGTCATGGACTCCACTCCACCGGCAATAAAGCATTGCCCCATGCCTGCCTTTATTTTGGCCACGGCGATTGAAATGGTCTCCAAACCGGAAGCGCAATATCGGTTCACCGTCATCCCCGGCACCGTCTTGCCCAACGCACGGACAGAAATCTGCCGTCCGATTTGAAAACCCTGTTCCCCCTCGGGATTCGCACATCCTACAATCACGTCGTCCACCAATTGGGGGTCCAATTCCGGCGTGTTTTTCAACAAATAGTTTATTATTTCAACGCCCAAATCATCCGAGCGAAAATTTTTGAAAGCACCCCTTTTGGCTTTGCCAACGGCACTTCGGTAGGCTTTTACAATGTAGGCATCCATGTATTATTAGATTTTAGATGAAAGATGAAAGACCTTCAATTGTTTAATTAAAGCCGAAATTCACCTTTTCAATTTCGATAATTTTATCGTGATAAATTATCAGGGTGAAATTTTCCAATAAAAAAAACCGCTCTGATTTCGATTAAATGTCCTTAACCAAGTCGTTACCTCAAATCTATTTCCAATACTTTTTCACTATCTGGTGAGTTAAGTATTTCTTCTTCAATTTTTAGCACATGTTCTTTGATAGTTTTAAAGCGATTGTCGTAAGTTCTTAACACCACCACTTTGATTTCATATTTATCAAGATTCTGTTGGTATCTCAGATTTTTATCCACAGTTACCAGAATGTCAAAATTTTCTTCAATCATTGCCTTTAGTAACGCTCCATTCTTTTTATTAGCCCAACCCATTTCAGAAACCGTTTTGATTTTGAATTTATCCGAAAATTCCTTTGCCAAAGGGCGTGGCAAATTTTCGTCAAGCAATATTTTCCTCATAGTGCCTGAATGTTATAAAGTTCTCCATAATTATTAGCAGTTTATCCACTTGCATTTTCTGTACAGATGGAAAATCATTTAGAAATTCTTCAATAGTATCTCCCCCTTTTAAATAGTCGAAAAGGTTTTTTATGGGGACTCTAGTGCCTGCAAATACAGGAGTTCCACTTTGGATATCCGGCGAAATGGTTATGATTTTGGAAATCATACCTATTAGATTTTTAGATGAAAGACAAAAGATGAAAGACTTAGGGTTTTCAATTGTTCAATCAACTTTTAAAACCGAAATTCATCTTTTCGATTTCCTGAATTTTATCAACTAATTCGAGGAGTTTTCCTTCGTTAAAAAATTCAAATCGTATGCTAATATTAGTTGCGTTTCTAACTCAAAAGAAGAACCATTTGCAACATCTAAAAAATGAGATAATTGTGCATCTGTCCCCCTTCCACATTCTTCGGCAATATTTGAAGGTATTGAAATCGCCGACCTTCTCATCTGTCCTGTTAAGCCGTAAAGTTCTTCTCTCGAAAAAAGTTTGGTTATTCCCTAAATGTCTTTAACTAAATTCCGGGATTTTTGCCAAACTTTAAGTTCCCGAAAGTTATGTATGGCTACT
>CAZJYF010000317.1:0-5122 GCA_964549665.1 uncultured Saprospiraceae bacterium | reverse complement strand
CTAAGCAAGTTTTCCCTTAAACCGCTTCGGATCGGCTTCGTGCAGCATTTTATAAACGATTTCAAAGACATCTTCGGGATTGGGCTTGGAGAAATAGTCCCCATCCGAGCCATAGGGAGGGCGATGGGCCCTAGCGGTTAAGGTTTGGGGAGGGGAATCGAGCAGGTCATATCCTTTTTGTTTTTCCAATACCTCCTGCATCATAAAGGCAGTGGCACCTCCAGGCACGTCTTCATCCATGAACAGAATGCGGTTGGTTTTTTTCAAAGATTCCACAATGCGCTGCTCCATATCGAAGGGAAGTAGTGTTTGAACGTCGATGAGTTCGACGGAAATGCCATGTTTCTTAAGAAGCCGTATGCCTTCAAGAGCGATTCTGACGCAGGAACCATAGGTCACCAAAGTGAGGTCTGTTCCTGACTGGAGTATTTCCGGCATCCCCAACGGAACGGTGTATTCCCCTACATTGTCCGGCAATCGTTCTTTGAGACGATATCCGTTCAAACATTCTATAATCAGGGCGGGGTCATCGGATTGCAACAGGGTGCTGTACATTCCTGCTGCCTGTACCATATTGCGGGGAACCAGAACGTACATGCCGCGCAATGAATTGATAATCATTCCCAAAGGCGAACCCGCGTGCCAAATCCCTTCCAAGCGGTGGCCCCGGGTTCGAATAATGGCAGGGGCATGTTGGGTATTGTTGCTGCGCCAACGCAAGGTAGCCAGGTCATCCATCAATGGTTCAAGTCCGTAAACGAGATAGTCGAGGTATTGAATTTCTGCAATAGGGCGAAAGCCGCGCAGGGCTAAGCCGATTGCCTTTCCCATAATTGTCCATTCTCGAATGCCGGTGTCTAAAACCCGTTCTTCGCCATATTTTTTCTGCATTCCTGCCAAACCTTGATTGACATCGCCTATATGACCCACATCTTCTCCGTAAACGAGCAGGGTGGGATATTTTTCAAGGGCTTGGTCAAAATAAGCATTTAATATTTCAAAGCCGTTTTTCAAGGGCGATTGGTCGGAATATTTCGGTGGAATAACCGGCACGTTTAAAGCGGCATTTTTGCTGGTGCTATACTGATGGCTGTGATAACGCTTGTGGGCGAGATTTCTCGATTTTTCCAAAAAAGCTTTCAACTCAGCCACCGTTTCATTTTGTTCGTCAGCCACTTCAAAATATAGCCTACGGGCGTTTTGAACGATTTGGCTGTACACGGGATTTATGAGGCTCCTCAACTCTTTTTGAACCTCCAATATTTCTTGTTTTTTCTTACCGATAGCTAAAAGCCCGGAATAAATAGTTTCCAGTTTTTGAAATTCTTTTTTTATTGGGAGGTTGTATTTTTGCCACGCGATATTTTTACATTCTCGAACAAATTCCTTTGCTTGTTTTTTCAAGGCTGCCAATTCCTCCTCAGATGAAATTCCAGAATCGATGATCCATTTTTGCATCATTCTGATACAATCAAAATCTCTTTCCCATCGCAGGCGTTCGGCTGATTTGTACCGCTCATGAGAACCTGAAGTGGAGTGCCCTTGGGGTTGGGTGCACTCAACCACGTGGATGAGGGCAGGTATGTGGGTCCTGCGGGTTTTTTCAATTGCTTTTTTATAAACATTGCAAAGCGCTTGATAATCCCAAGCTTTCACTCTATATATATCAATGCCTTCTCCTTTTTCATTTAGTCGAAATCCCTCCAAGGCTTCGGAGATGCTGCCTTTCGTCGTCTGAAATTTTGAGGGAACGGAAATGCCATAACCATCGTCCCAAACTGAAATGACAAGGGGCACTTTCAAAACACTTGCTGCATTTATGGTTTCCCAAAACACCCCTTCAGAGGTACTTGCATCGCCGATGGTGCAAAAACAGACTTCATTACCGTTATTTGAAAAAGAAGTAGAGGTTCGCAGTAAATTGCTCTCTCTGTATTTTTTGGAAGCAAAAGCAAGCCCTAAAGCCCGCCCCATTTGACCAGCAGTGCAGGAAACATCGGAAGAACTATTAAACACGTCCAATTGGTCGATCCACTCCCCCTCTTCGTCTATCGTTGGGGTGCCAAAATGAGCGTTCATTTGCCTGCCTCCCGACCAGGGGTCGTTCTCGGTGTCGGCATACAACTGGGCGAAATATTCTTCCACTCGGGCCAAGCCTAAGGCAAACATTAAGGTTTGGTCCCGATAATAGCCAGACCGCCAGTCTCCTTTTTGAAAAGCCTTAGCCATAGCGACTTGGGGTACTTCCTTGCCATCGCCGGTAATACCGAATTTAGCTTTTCCTGTCAATACTTCTTTACGAGCCAACAAACTGACTTCCCGGCTGATGCAACAAAGCCTAAAATCATTGATAACCTCCCGAATATAGGTGTCATTGAGGGAGGGGCCTTTTTTTTGTGGTTGGTTGATTACAGGATTTTCTAACATAAGCAATGGTGGCGGTTAATTCAGTAAATTTGGTTGCGAAGCTAAATCGTCATTCTTGCTTTAATGGAAGCGTTTGCATCGGTACCTTGTGC
This sequence comes from uncultured Saprospiraceae bacterium, assembly GCA_964549665.1. Classification (GTDB taxonomy): domain Bacteria; phylum Bacteroidota; class Bacteroidia; order Chitinophagales; family Saprospiraceae; genus CAZJYF01. The sequence goes on along the minus strand of CAZJYF010000317.1, from coordinate 2,603 downwards.
CTGAAGAGTTCACAGGAGGGTTCAAAAAATTAAGTCATTATCAATGAGTCAGCAAACAACGAGTAATGATTTCAGGTATTTACAAAATTAAATTTCCTGAACTCGAAAATTCCGTTGGCGAAAATATAAAAAATTTTGCAGACAAAAGAAAAAAATCGGGGCTTAAAATTTATTTTTTTTGTTCCCCCGCCTGAACCTCCTCTTAATAAACAGCGCTAAAAAGGATTTTGATTAGATCGGTTCCAGCGCAACCACAGAAAGGGGCGGAAGCGTGAGGCTCACAGAGTAATTCCTGCCGTGCCATTTCACTTTTTTGGACGTCAACACTTTGTCGTTGTGGAGACCGCTGCCTCCGTATTCGGTCGCGTCGCTGTTGAGAGCTTCTTTCCAATTCCCCTGAAAAGGAATGCCGATTCGGTAATTATCGCGGGGCAGGGGGGTAAAATTACAAATCACCACCAGCAGGTCTTTCTCTTTATTGCCCCGGCGCAGAAAAGCAATGGTGCTGTTTTCGTAGTCGCCATGGTCAATCCATTCAAAGCCTTCCGGCGAAAATTGTTGCTCAAATAGGGCGGTTTTGCTTTTGTAAAAAGCATTCAATGCTTTAATCCAAACCTGCATATTTTTGTGAAATTGAAATTCTATCAACCACCATTCCAGCCCATTTTCGATATTCCATTCGCTAGTTTGGGCAAATTCATTTCCCATAAAAAGGAGTTTTGTTCCTGGATGGGTAAACATGTATCCGAAAAGCAACCGCATATTGGCAAAACGCTGCCACTCATCGCCGGGCATCCGATCCATCAACGACCCCTTGCCATGAACGACTTCGTCATGCGAAAGAGGCAGCATGAAATTTTCCGTAAAGGCATAAACCAAACTGAAAGTGATTTCATTGTGGTGAAATTTTCGATGAATGGGGTCGAGTTTGAAATAGTTCAAGGTATCGTGCATCCAGCCCATCATCCATTTTTGTCCAAAGCCCAAACCTCCCGTGTAAGTTGGTCGCGAAACGCCCGTCCAAGCTGTTGATTCTTCGGCAATGGTAATGGCATCGGGAAATTCGCCATAGACGGTTTCGTTGAATTCTTTTAATAAGGAAATGGCTTCCAGGTTTTCGTTGCCCCCCTGTTCATTCGGAATCCATTCTCCCTCCTCCCTCGAATAATCGAGATAGAGCATGGACGCCACTGCATCCACTCGAAGTCCATCCGCGTGGTATTGGTCGAGCCAATATAAAGCATTGGAAACGAGGAAGCTGCGAACTTCGTTTCTGCCGTAATTGAAAATGCAACTCTTCCAATCCGGGTGAAATCCTTTGCGCGGGTCGGCATGGTCAAACAAGTGGGTTCCGTCAAAATCTGCCAATCCGTGCGCGTCATTTGGGAAGTGGGAAGGCACCCAATCAAGGAGCACACCGATGCCTGCCTGGTGAAAGGCATCCATGAGGTACATGAAATCTTCGGGTTTCCCAAAACGGCTGCTGGGAGCGAAATACCCGATTATTTGGTACCCCCAGGAAGGGAAAAACGGATGCTCCATCACAGGCAGAAATTCAACGTGGGTGAAGCCCATGTTTTTGACGTAAGTCACCAGCTCAACTGCTAATTCGCGATAGCTGAGGGAAGCTGTACCGCCCTTTTGTTTGCGCCAGGAACCCATGTGTACTTCATAGACTGAATAAGGCTGCGGCTGCCCGGTTTTTTGTTTTCGTTCCTCCATCCATTGCCCGTCCTTCCATTCGTAATAAGGATCCCAAACGATGGAGGACGTGTTTGGAGGTATTTCCCAAAAGGCGGCAAACGGGTCGCCTTTTTCCAGTATTCTCCCGTCTTTAGAAAGGATGGCGTATTTGTATAAAGCGCCTTTTCCAACGCCGGGAATAAATCCTTCCCAAATACCCGAACTATCCCAACGGGGGAGTAATTGGTGCGCCTTCGGATTCCAAAAATTGAAATCGCCGATGACTGAAACCGATTCGGCATTGGGCGCCCAAACGGAAAAGAGGGTGCCCCACTGCCCTTCCAATTGGAGGGGATGGCTGCCGAGTTTTTCGTAAAGCCGGAAATGCTTACCCGCCCTGAACAGACCAATATCGAAGTCCGTAAACAAGCTGTGGCATATCACTTTATTCTCGCTTTTATTTGGAGATTTCATCATTGAACTTTCCTTTTTCTCATTATTCGGGAGACAATTTGGAAGGGCAGTGGGCAAAGGTACGAAAAGTAGTCTTTGGTCATTGTGTCATCCGTCATTGCTTGCCGGTGAAATTTCCAAAACCATTAAAAATTTCTTTTGAAAAGAATCATCCAACAAACCCAAAATCAGTCCTATCCGGTTTCAGAAAAATGTTTTGTTTTCCGATATGCGCTTCATTCCCTATCGCCGATTTGTCAGGTTTGAATGTATATTCCCTACCTTTATTAAAATTTATGACTCCATGCAAAATTGCAAGACCATCCCTTATCTCTTTCTTCTTAGCATAACCTTTTCGTGCGGTGAAATAGCCACCCAACAAAGCAACGCAAGCAGGCCGGAAAGTGATTCTTCCGCCGTAGCGGATAATAGCAGAATTCCTTCAATAACCGGCACAAATCCTTCCC
>CAZJYF010000316.1:0-5128 GCA_964549665.1 uncultured Saprospiraceae bacterium | reverse complement strand
TTGTTGCGGCGGTGGCGGTGGCGGCATGTGGCTCGATGGTTTTATGGCAGACCATGTGAGTGAACGCCTTTCGGAAAACAGGGTGCGGGAAGCCGTCGGCACAGGTGCGGACGTCCTGGCGGTTTGTTGCCCTTATGAGGTCTCCCGATTTGAAGATGCGGTCAAGTCAACGGGCAATGAAGGCAAATTGTTGGTGAAGGATATTGCCGAGTTGATTGAAGAAGCACTTTAAGGTAAAATGTAGTAGTTAGTTCCCGGAGTGCGAAAAAGCTCCTAGTTGGAACAGGCAAACTGAACAAATCTGTGAAAAAAATAAAAACCTTTCAAGCAACTGTTTATCCCTGGCACTGCGACCATATGGGGCACATGAATGTCCAGTTTTATATGGAAAAATACGACCAAGCCAGTTGGAATGTGTTCTCTGAATTGGGATTGACCGGAAAATTTTTGAGAGAAAATAATAGAGGCATGGCCGGGTTGGAGCAGCGCATTCGATATTATAAAGAACTCTTGGCCGGCGATACGATCACCATTGAAACGGAGCTTTTGGAACTTACGGAAAAAAAGATTCGGGTAAGACACACGATGATCAGGCAGGAACCTCCCGGACTGGTATCGGAATTGGAATTACTAGGGATTTTTATAGATACTGTCAAACGGAAATCAAGCAAATTTCCGCTCATTGTTTTTGAAAAAAAGAAAGAGCTATTTGGTTAATTTTTTGAACGTCCATCATTCCCTTGACTGCCTTTTGTAATGAATTGACATGAAAAAAATAAAGAATTTAAACATCCGAACCAACTTAATGTACGACCCGAAAGAACTCTTTTGGGTTCACCTCAACGAAAACATTGCCCGCATCGGCATGAGTCCCTTGGTGCAGGAAACGACGGGTTCCTTTGTGGCAATTCAATTTGGCAAAATCGGAACTTCCCTTTCAAAAGGAGAGAGCTTCGGCAGCATCGAGGCAGAAAAGCACGTGGGGCATTTGAAGGCGCCCCTTTCGGGAAAAATAGCCCGGGTCAATGAAAAAGTTGTCGAAAATCCACGCCTTGTCAATACCGACCCATACGGCTATGGTTGGTTAGTTGAAATCGAAATGAGTCGCACCGAGGAATTAACCGAATTGATTCAGGGGGAAGAAAAGGTCACCTCCTGGTTTGAATCCGAAATTAAAAAATACGACGAAAAGGGATGGTTAGCACAACCTTGATTGAAATGTAAAATGTAAAATGCAAAATGTAGAATGTAAAAGTAAGGTAGATTATATTCCCTTCGATGTGGAAGATTTAAGGGAGCAAGCATTTGCTATCCGGCGAGCTAATTTTCCGGATGAAATTAAATTCTACGCGCCGGGATTGAAAAAGTACAGCATTCCCGAATTTGAGCAGAAAAACCAGCAGGCATTCCTTCCTATCAGTCTAACAGGCAGCGCCTGCGCCCTCGATTGCGACCATTGCAACAAGAAAATTCTGGAACCGATGATCGCACTCAACCCCAAAGAGGGATTGTTCAAAATGTGCCAAAAACTGGCTGCGACCGGAACGGAATCTGTGCTTATCAGTGGTGGGTCCAAACGATCGGGTGAGGTGCCTTTTATGAAACATATCGACGACATCAAACGCATCAAGGAAGAGTTGGGCCTGAAAATTATCATGCACACCGGAGTAGTGACGGACGAAGCGATGGCTGCAGCCCTGAAAAACGCGGGCATTGACGGCCTTGCCATGGACATCATCGGCGCGAATGAAACCATCCGACAGGTTTATCACATGGATGCCACCGTAGATGATTTCGACCGTTCGTTGGCTTTGCTTTCCGAATATGGGCTTAGCCTCCGGCCGCACATAATCTTGGGCTTGCATTATGGAAAATTTCTGGGAGAATACCATGCCTTAGATATGATTGCAAAATACCCGGTTCATGCCATAGTTCTGGTGATTCTTACGCCAATGCATGGCACGGCTATGTTTGGGGTATGCCCACCCGATACCGCAGAAGTGGCAATGTTTTTCCAAAAAGCCCGCCAGAAAATGCCGGATACCTACCTCATGCTTGGTTGTGCCCGCCCCTTGGGCGACTACAAAAAAGTGGTGGACAAAGCGGCGGTGGAAGCAGGCCTGAATGGTATTGCTTTCCCGGCAGAGGGTATCGTAGCCCTTTCGAAGGAAATGGGGCTGAAACCTTTGTTCTTTGAAAATTCCTGCTCGTGTGGGTGTTGAAAAGGAAAGATAACGGATAAATCAAAAATGGATAGTTACGGAGAAGTTATCCAATTCGACGACATCCTTTGCCTGAAAATGTAATTCGATTTGGGGGAAATTAGCCTTGAATAATTTTATCAAATCGGCATTATTAATATTTCCAGTAGTAATCATCAGGAGTTTATGTGGTTGACGGTGCAAGACAAAATAATTCCAGAAATCCCGGTCTTTACTGATTACGATGCGTTGCTCTTTTATGGAAATATTGATGATTACCTTGTCATCAGTTAAATTGGCATTGGGCAATTCCCTCGTGTGAATGACATCATGTCCTTCATTTCGCAGCCAATTGACAAGTTGCACGGGGAGGTGGGCATCAACAATGAATTTCATCAGGCGGGAACAACTTGGTGAATACTTTTAACCTGAATCACCTTTTTTGCAAAAAGCAGGCAGGCTAGAATGTCTTCTTTCTCCAAATCGGGATAGTCTTCCAAAATTTCTTCAGCAGTCATGTCTGCGGATAGCAAATCGAGGATGACTTCCACCGGGTAGCGCATATTTCTAATGGTAGGCTTTCCAAAGCAAACATTCGGGTTGAGCGTGATTCTGGCAAGGATTTTTTTTTCGTTCATTATGGATTTATTGAAATTAGGCTTGTAAATTAGTCAATTTCAGTAACATTTGAAATTAGGGGGAAGTTTTTTTCCAATTTTTTGAAAAGGTTAGTCTTATGTGATGGGGTTTACCCATGTTTTTGGGATTGCTTTTTCGTGTAGGTGTTGAGGTACAGCAAATTCTTGGTTTTGGTCTCAACAGCAAATACCTTTGTGGCACATAAAAAGCATTTACCATGAAGACGATTTTATTAAAAATTCGAGACAAAACTTTTGATGAAACTGAAAAGATTTTGGCTACAATTCCGCAAAGCCGGAACGATTATATCAATGAAGCCATTGAATTTTACAACAAGTTTCAAAAGAGGAAAATGCTGGAGGAGCAACTAAAAATGGAATCGAAACTGCTTGCTGAAAATTCCATGGAAGTTCTCCAAGATTTCGAAACATTTGAAGATAAAGTCGGCCCTTCGGAATTCTAATCCTCTGACAAGTAACTTTTTAAAAAAAATGGAAGAAATAATCCAAATTAATATTAAAAAAATAGAAGCAATATGCCAAAAGAGGTATGTGGCCCGGTTATACACTTTTGGTTAGGTGAATACTGGTAAATTCAGTAAAGAAAGTGACGTGGATTTGCTCGTTGAATTTGCGGGGATACCTATTGATGATTATGCTGATAATTATTTTGATATGTGCTATGATTTAGAAGCAATTCTAAAAAGGAGGGTTGACTTGATTACTGTGAATAGCGTCAATAATCCGTATTTCAAAAAAGAAATTGAAAAAACTCAACGGTTAATTTATTCGGCATAACATGGACGAAAAAATTAAAAAATATCTAACTGACATCCAGGAGGCGATACTTCATATTGAAGAATTTACCATTGGAATTACCTCGTTTTTTGATTATGAAAAAAACCTGATGTTGAGAAGGACGTCGAAAGGGAATTAGAAATTATAGGAGAGGCAATGAGTCGGGTTTGGAATATCGATGAAATATAGAAATAGAACATTCTCGCAGAATTGTTGACTTGAGAAACAGGGTTATCCATGGAAAGGATAAAATTGACAATGCGGTGGTTTGGGGTATTCTAGTCAAACATATTCCGAAATTGAAAAAGGAAGTTGATGAATTATTGAAAAAAGAATGAAACCAGTTATCCATTGGCGCTACATACAAGAAGATGCCGTCTCTGCCGACAACGGCCTCGCTACGGACGAATTTCTGATGGAAAGCCATTCGGAAGAAAATCTTGAAATTCCTGGTAGCCTGCGCCTCTACACATACCGCGACCACTGTGCTTTGGTCGGCCGATTCCAAAACATCCATGCCGAATTGGATTTGGAAACCTGCAAACTGGAGGGCGTGCAGTTCAGCAGGCGACTGACCGGCGGTGGGGCGATCATCATGGGACAAGACCAATTGGGCATTTGCCTGGCAACCAGCCCAAAGGCTTTTGAGTGGCAAAATTTGAGAGAATTGTACGTTTTATTTTCCAAACCCATCATTCAGGCTTTGCAGAATTTGGGAATCGAAGCAGTCTTTTGTTCCAAAAATGACCTCGAAGTGGAAGGACGGAAAATAGCCGGTTTGGGCATCCACGTCAACCCGAAAGGGGCGATACAATTTCACACGAGTCTGCTCGTGGATTTGGATATCATTCGCATGTTGAGGGTGCTGCAAATCCCGATTCAGAAATATTCCGACCGGCGAAAAATACAATCGGTGGAGCAACGGATTACCACCGTTTCGAAAGAATTAAATCGCAAAGTGGCGGTGGAGGAAGTGCGCCAAGAAGTCAAAAAAAGTTTTGAAAAATACTTCCGAATCCACCTAGAAGAGCGACCTGTTTCGGCACAGGAAAATGATCAAATTGAAAAAATCGCGCAGGAAAGATACCTCGACGACGAATGGATTTTTCAGCGCTCACCGCAGCCGGACATGACGGGAATGGGTTTAAAAAAAACATCCGCTGGTTTGCTGCGAACCTACATCGGTTTGAAAGGAGAAACTATAAAAAGTGTGCTGATAACCGGCGATTTTTTCGAAGGTTTGGCGGTTTTTAAATCCATTGAAAGGCAGTTGAAGTGGAGTCCATTGGACAAAGAAAAAATTGGACGGCTCGTCAAGGCTGCTTTCGCAGAAAACGAGAAATCGGCTTTCAATATTTGCGCCGAAGATATCGTGGAAGCGATTTGGATAGCTGCCCGGCGGGCGCGGGCTGAGAACCGGTTTACCTACAACGGATCGTGTTATTATCCCGAAAAAATAAGTTAATTTAAAATGTAAAATGATAAATTTAA
>CAZJYF010000315.1:0-5129 GCA_964549665.1 uncultured Saprospiraceae bacterium | reverse complement strand
TGACATTGCCGTATTGATTGGCGTAAAAATATTTTTCCGGATTTTCCCGGAAGACCTCCCTTGCCTTGCGCTGCGAACCATCCGTCGATTCAAAACGGGAGGTGTAGATGACCTCCACGCCGAGGGCTTTGAGAATTTGTTTCCGCTCGGAAGACGCATTTTCAGGCAAGCACAAGGTGACCGGAATGCCAAGCGCAGACCCAATAGTTGCGTAAGCAATTCCCGTGTTGCCACTCGTGGCGTCCAAAAGGTGCTTGCCGCCTTTCAGTTTTTTGGTCCGGATAGCGTGTTTGAAAATGCTGAAGGCGGGACGGGATTTCACGCTGCCGCCAAATTGCTGCCATTCCAATTTCGCAAAAATCCGGACGCCCGGTTTGCGGTAAATATCCGTAAACTCATACAGCGGCGTATTGCCAACCAATCCCTCAACTTTGGCAATTCTTTCCTGCAAACTCGTATTTATCGTTTCAGTTGTCGTCATCATGGGAATCATTGTTTTAAATTTTTCTCCAAAAAAGTCGATGGTCAAAATAGAAGCCCTTTCACGCAAAAAGCCTTCCCGGACTCGGAAAGGCTTTTTGCCGCAAACATCTGACAAATTCTTGTCAATCCTCGCTCGAATTGCCTTTCCGTTTAGGAGTGGGACAACAGCAACAACAACAGTTCGTGTTAAAATTTCCGAAAGTCATGCTAACCTAATTTACTTTTAAAGCCCTTGCCGGAATAGGACAAAATCCGGTGGATATTGTTCAAATATGATTTCATCAAAATTAAAAAAGCCTTCCCGGATTTGGAAAGGCTTTTTCAACTTGCAGAATTGATATGCTGCTACAAGCTACCCCCTTTCCAAACCATTGGAAAAAAACAGCAGCAACAGCAACAGACGATATTTTTAAAAATGCTTTTCATGAATTATGGCGCAAGTTTAAGTGCTTTCCACAAAAAATGCAAATTTTTGTGATATTAAATTGATCGGCAAGTGAAAATCTTCCGAACCCTTCTCAACAATTGACAATGGAACTTAGGATAATATTTGTCAAATCTGATTATCGAAAAAACATAAAACGGGAAAAATAAGTCCAAAAAACAGTATAATCGCTCATTAAATACCCTAAACAGGGTACACATAAAAAATATGAATATTGTAATTTTGTCCCGGTTTAGTTCTTCTTAAAAATTGCGCAGTCCGATTCCCATTGAATAGCAAGCGCTATTAACAAATTATAATCACATGCTGAGACTGCCCAAAAGAATTAGATCATTATCATACCTTGTAATGGTGGCTTTTTTTCGTCTCCTATTTCAAGAATAAAGCGATTTAAAGCCACTATTACTTTTTCCCTTCTTATTTGTCCACCCCGGCAATCTGAACCAATCCGACCAAAAGTTTTCGCGAAGTAGTCACCTCCCCGTAAACCTTAAATCCCTTTGCTTCCCTTTCAAAGAAGATGGACGAATAATTTTTTTAATTCGGACAGCCAAACCCTTTAACGGGCACAGGCGTTTTTTGCACTTCTACAAAATGGTAAAGTTTTTGCTCGGAAAGGAATACATTCGTTTCGAGGCGGATGTCTTCTTTTCACTACGACGGCCACAACAGCTTCCTACTCCCCGAAGCCGGTCGAATAATCAAACGCATTTGGTCTTGAAAGCCGTTTAAAAAAATTTTCAATTGTTTGTCTGTAAGACAAAATCAAAGGCAGCTCCAGCAGGTGTTAGCGTTTTTATGCCCCAATGAATGCATGACGTAATCGGTTTTTGGGATAGCCTCTCTCCTTTTTATTATGGGGGGAGGCGTTTTTTGTTTGTTCTTTTTAGGGAAATAGTTTTTACAGGAAGGATTCAAATTCTCACTAAACATCCGTTTCGATTTTTCGGAAACGCTCTTTCGCCAATTCTACGTAGGCTTCATTTATTTCATACCCGACAAAACGGCGTTTACTTTTCAACGCAGCCACGGCGGTAGTGCCGCTTCCCATAAAAGGGTCGAGAACGACATCTGTTTCAAAAGAAAAAAGTTGAATTAACCGCAACGGCAACTCCTCCGGGAAAGGAGCAGGATGCCCAATTTGCCGAGCCGAAACAGCCTTCATCCTCCAAATAGATTTGGTCCATTCTAAAAATTGCTCCTTTGAAATAGAGTCGGTTTTGGTGCTTCGTTCTTCTTTGATCCGGCTTCGCTTATAATCGCCTTTTGAAAAGATGAGAATGTACTCGTGTACGTCGCGCAAAATGGGATTGGATGCCGACTGCCAACTTCCCCATGCCGTCGAAGGGCTTGCACTAGCCGCTTTGTCCCAAATAATTTCACCCCGCATATTGAAACCGATGGAAATCAAGAGTTTGGAAAGGTAATCCGACAGTGGAATGTAGGGCTTCCGGCCCAAATTCGCCACGTTGATGCAGGCCCGGCCTCCATTTACCAAAACGCGGTAGGTTTCCCGGAACGCCTTTTCCAATAGCTCCAAATAGGCCGTTAGCGATAGGTCTTCGTCGTACTCTTTGGAAACATTGTAGGGCGGCGAGGTGACCATCAGGTGGACGGAGCAGTCCGGCAGTTCTTTCATGTTTTCGCAGGAGGCCGGAATGATGCAATTTTCGTATTCTTTGGGAAAGGGGTTTGGTGCTGTCGAAAGCTCCGTTTGGTTTGTCACCTCCTCATAGAGCTTTGAATCATAGAACTTGGTGGCGTCGTGATTGATTCTTCCACTCGTCCCAAATGAACTGGTTTGCGTGCTTTTTTTTCGACTCATTATCTGTGATAATACTCACCGCAGGTTAATAAATTATTGCAAAGAAACATCAATATTTTGGTGTGGCACATTAGATGGTCAGACAATTGACACGGCAAATCTTGTCTAATTATTTTTCCATAATATTGTCGAACAATTCGGAATGTGCCGAAAGAAACAAAAATAGAAAATTAAAACCGAATGGGCGATTCGACGATTTTGGAGACCCTCTTTGAAGCTGCCAAAAACTTGCATTGGACGGAAACCTGGGCAGTAATTTTTGGCATTGCTTATGTGGTGTTGGCAGCCCGGGAAAAGGTGACGTGTTGGCTGTGGGGCATTATAAGTTGTGCGTTGTGGGCTTATGCTTCATTTGAATTATACAGCCTATGGGTGGATGCGCTGCTGCAATTGTTCTACGTTGGCATGGGCTTTTGGGGGCTTTATTCCTGGAAATTCGGAGGAAAAGAACGGCAGAAGTTAGCCATCCGGGTCCTGCCTTTTCCGCACCATTTGAAATTATTTGCCGCCGGCATTTTGCTCGCCCTTCTGTTTGGCTATTTTTTTGATAACTACACCCCTGCTGCGGCAACCTATTTGGACTCGTTTACCACCATTTTTGCAATTATCGCCACTTTCCTTGTCGTGCGGAAAATCCTGGAAAATTGGTTGTATTGGATAGCAGTCGATGCGCTTTATACTTACCTCTATATCAGCCGCGGAGCTTATTTATTTGCCTTGTTGATGTCGGTTTACACCCTAATTGCCCTGGTAGGGTTTTTTATTTGGAAAAAAGAATTTTTAAAAGAACCAGCTTGTTGACCTAGGAAAAAAAGATGAAATAATTTCGATTTTTAGATTTGGATGGAATCTTTTTTTTTGTAATTTTGAACGCCTAATCCCTTCTATTTGTCCCCTGATATGACATCTTAATAAACCCTTTACAAGTTAGGATGGTATTTTGGCATGCTTTGGAATAGCGGCCATTCTATGGACTTGCGTATGATTAAACAGTAATATAGGGTAGGTCATGCAAACCTTTTTTAATGAGAGAATTTTTTCTTTTACTCTCTGATCAGTTTCGTTTTATTATCCCCTCTACAACTGCAAGGAAAGAGTTTTTGCTTCTCCCGCAGGAAGGGCAATAGGCTTGTCAAAAAGGCTAATTTGAAGGGTTTTCTTTTTTTCAGCTTTTAAGAGAAACTCCGCTTCGGTGGGGCGAATGCAAACGCTTAGAATATCTCCCTGCCATTTGAGCTGAAAGCGCAGTTCCCGCCAGGATTCGGGCAGCCAGGGTTTGAAGGTCAGTTGCTGATTTTTTACCCGAAAACCACCAAAACCAAAAACCAGGCACATCCAGGTCGCCCCTGCCGAGGCAATGTGAATACCATCTTCGGTATTGCCCTGATTGTCGTTTAGGTCAACGAAAGCCGAACGCAGGAAGTATTCCATGGCTCTTTTGGTGTCGCCAACTTCAATGCCCATGATAGAATGGATGCCGGGACTTAAAGAAGATTTGTGCATCGTCCGAAGTTCGTAAAAATTGTAATTGATGCGCTTGATTTCATCCGCAAAAACGGCAGGTAAAATATAAAGGAGCATTACGGCATCGGGTTGCTTGACCAGCGTGGTTTCATCGGCATTGTTATGATCGTAGCCTTTGGGATAAAGGGGCATATTGTTTTCATCCCATTGTGTGATCGGCTCTTCCTTTTTTCCGAAATAGCCTTCAAATTGTTCGATGATTTTCTTTTCAGCGTCGAACGGAAGATAAACCCGGTTGGCGGTAGCTTTCCATTGAGCTACTTCCTCGTCTGTCAAACCCAGGTGCTCGTTCAAACGTGCCTGATTAGGAGCATGGTCGCGTTTCAAATAATTGTATAATTCCACGGCTTTGTCGAGGTTCCACTTGACCATCCAATTGGTAAAAGCATTATTGTCGATGTGCTCGTGGAATTCATCCGGGCCGATCACCCTTTTTAGTTCGAAATAATTTTGGGCGGGATTGAATTCCAGCCGGCTTACCCAAAAACGCGCTGTTTGAAAAAGAATTTCCGCCCCGTAATCCAGGAAGAACTGCCAGTCGCCGGTGGCATTCAAATAGGTGATGATAGCGTAACTAATGTCGGCGGTTATGTGAATCTCCTCCTCGCCTGTCCAGATGCGGGTCTTTCGGTCATTGGTCCATTTTGGGGTCGTTTCTTCACCCGTGTCGGCCGATTCCCAGGGATATTGGGCCCCTTCAAAGCCGTTGGTTTTTGCATTGTTCAGTGCTGCCTTCAGGCCGTGATAGCGGTAAAGCAGCAAGGATTTAGCCGTTTCCGGTTGGGTGTAGATAAAAAAGGGCAAAAGGAAAATCTCCGTGTCCCAGAAAACATGCCCTTTGTACCCTTCCCC
>CAZJYF010000314.1:0-5129 GCA_964549665.1 uncultured Saprospiraceae bacterium | reverse complement strand
CAAACTGCCTACTGCCCACTGAACTACCTTCCCCACGACCATCCAAGTTTGAATTTCATTTCCCCGAAAGGGGCGGAAACATCGGTATCATTCAAGCCGGGCAAATCCGTCTGCATCACGAAGCGGTAACCTGCCTCAAAACCCAAACGAAACCACCGGAAAATGTTGATTTCAAAACCGCCGGAGGGTTGAACGATGAATATGTTGTCCTTCATGCCATCTTGGTCGGTCAACTCGCCGCCCCCCATCACAAAGAGGAGCTGTGGATGGACGATTTTGTGCGCCCTCGGAATGAATCCAAGAAGTAATGCGTGGTATTTCAAATCGAAACGGTGGTCGGTTAAATTGCTCAAAACGAAACCATCATTTGTCTCAAAGCCCCGCCAACCAATTAACATGTTTTTATTGAATTCAAAGCCCAATGAGCCCCCTTTGGTCGAAACGAAATTATCATCGAAAGAAGACAGCCCAATCGTGGGGCTTATCCAAAAACCGGTCAACCGCAGTCCGTTTCTTCCAAAAACGGTTTCCTCGCGCTGACTAAATAAAGAAACTGTAAATATTAAGGAACTAACGAGAACGAATAGCCTTTTCATCGGGGTTTCGGTTCGATTGTTTTCAACTTTTAATTGTGTCGGTTATATTGACAAGGATGTTTTCCAAAAGTTGCATTGGTTCGAGGGGATCGTATTTTTTACAAAAAAAACGACCCATTTGGACCCCAGATTTGTCAAGTTTCCAAACTTGGCACGAAATATAACACACCTCTGAGATGTGAAGGATAAATGTTTAAAGTCTAGTGGTTTGTCAAGATTAAAATGTGGGAGGTGGTTTGCTCGAATTAAGGAGGTTACTTCAAGTAACCTCTTTAATTTACCCTCTGGAAATTCTACATTTCAAAACCACCCTATTTTAAAAAAAAGCAAAATTTTATCGCTTCACTTCACCAAATCCAATCCTTCCAAAGCAGAGTCATCTTCCGGGGAATAGAGTAAAACTTTGTTAAACAGCACTTTCGCTTCGTTTCTTTTGCCCAAAAAATATTTCGTCCAGCCCAGCATCAACAAGCTATCGTAATCGAAGGGGTAGGAATTGAGCACTTTTTCAAAATATCGTTCTGCCGTTTTGTAATCTTGCCGGCCATAAAAAATTAAGCCGATTCGATAATTGGTCGTGGAATGATTCGGGTCAATTTGGAGGATGGCTTTGTAGGTTGTGAGCACCTGTTCCCAATTTCCGAGGGCGGAAGTGGGCAACGCATACCCCAAACGGGCTTCGATAGAAAGGGGCTTCAATTCAATTCCCTTTTGATAATAGGCCGCGGCTTCGGTGAAAAGCCCGGAACTGTAATGCAACCACCCCAAGCGAAGGTTCAATTCATACGAATTATCGTCATAAACCTTCTTCAAAGCATTGATGGCTTTCGAATATTCGCCTTCTTTTTCGAGTTCGTAACTATTCTTGAAGGCATCCTGAAGAGAGGTGTTTTGTGCCGAAATAATGGTGGTGAGTAAAAAAAGGCTCACCAAAACAAGCGTGATTTTTTTCATAGGTTAATTTTAATGCCGGTTAGCAATGAGTTGTAATAAAAATTAAAATTCGTTTCGGTTTTTTGTTCTCTTTGGTACAAAAAATACCAAATGAGCCGAGGCGCAACTTGATAGGTCAGCATGCTGGAAAAACGATAGTCGAGGGGGCTTGTAGAATTGTAAAAAATGGAGGCATAGTCTTCGGCAAAATTTGTTCGTCCACTGTGTAAATAATCCCCTTGCACTGCCAGTTTCGGAAGCAGTTGCAAATGAACTTTTACCTTCCACAACAAGGTATTATCGCCCTCTTGGTTCAACCAAAAGGCGCTGCCGCCGAGGGTCAGTTTACTTTTAAAAACAGGCAACACAAATTGCCCATCCAATCCAAGCTGCCATTGGTCGTTTCGCGAAGTCGAACGGCTCAAAACAGGGTCGGATGGGTTCGCAGGCATGTTCGCATTGGCAGTTACTTTTAGGTTAGAATAAACTGCAAAAGGGGTTAACGTCAAGCGCCCAAGGGATTTTTTCAATCCCACAAACCCAACGAAAATTTGTTGGGAAAGCCCGTCTCCATTATTTGTCGATACAGAACTATTTGCAAATTCGCTACCTTTCAAGCCATTTGCTTTCAGGTAATGAAAAGCAGAAATGAGGGACAATCCCTTGGCCACCGCCGCATCGGTTTTTAGATAATATTCGTATTGGTTGAGTTCGGTGCCGAGGTAATTTTGGTTCAGGTAGGAAAAGGCGTGGTACACCTTTAATCGATACCCAATTCGGTGCTCAATTCCTATCGTCCCGTAGTATAAATTGCCTATCGAATCCCGGAGGTTACTCGATTTTATGCCACTTTCTAAATAAATGAAATTCAGGGGTTTGAATTTTTTGATTCCAATTTTCTTTTTTAAATTTCGGTTAAATTCCTTGCTCAATAACAAGGCATCGTTTTCTCTTCCGGTGAAAAGATAACTGTAATAAAGATACTCCTGCGCATAATAATCTCCCCGGTTGAACCGCAGTGTATTTTCAAAATGGCGGGTACTTCTCCAATAATCCTTTTGTTCGTAATAAGCCACCCCGAGGCGGTAACGCAGTCCATAAAAGTCCATTCCCTTTTGAATCGATTTTTCGCCATACTGAATAAGCCCCGCCCAATTTTTTTTATAAAAATAAGCGAGCGTTTTGGCATTGACTTCCTGAAAACGCCATTGTGGCTGTGCCCCAAGGGAAGGGCTAAAGCAAACACCGACGACTAAATAAAGACAAATTTTTAACCGCTTCATCATCGTAATTGAGGTTTTTTTCTTTGTGAAACTCTGTGAAATAACCATTCCACCCAGCATACATTCAAACCAATTCAGAAGACACTGCCTCCTCTTGATTGCTTTTATCCGAAACCTGTTTCGCAATCATCCGGACACCTTCTCCGACCACTTCAAACCGGTGCAACCGATCGTTTTTCAACAAAATGGAAAAATCGAGTCGCTTCTTTGTTTTCTGGAATCGCTTCTCCTGAACCCTTGCTTTCAATTCAATTTCTTTTGGCCGCATCACGTCATCCAAGTCCACATACTCGAGATGGTATCGAATCGAATGGTAAATTTTAAAAGGCGCCAAAATATCTTGCAACCAACGCCCGGCAGCTTTTTTAATTAAATGAAGGGGTATCACGTCTTCCATTTTCAGATTTTTGTAAAAACCCAACAGAACCTTGTAGGCTCCGAGGTAAAAATAATAAAGCAAGGACTGCCGATCGCCCTCAAAGGAGGTGAAGTAAAACAAGCTGTCATCTTTGACGAAATAGGCATAACTTTTCGTGGCTTGACAATAAATGTAGGTTTGATTCAAAGCGTTGGTGAATACCTCCCATTTTACCCTTTGCGTTCGCTTGCCCCCGGCCCCTGAAGGGGTGTCTGCCTGTTTCGCTGCACCGTTTGCGGGCAAAAGTTCCCCCTTTAGGGGGGCAGAGGGCGGGGGCGAGTCGAGGGCAAGGTCAAATTCAAGCACTTTTCCCGGTTTAAAATCGAAAGCTTTTTCCAGGAGGGCGGTCGTTTGAACGTTAAAAACCAATTGACCTTCATTCGGAAAATCGAAATAGTTGAACTCAAAAGCCTTGTCTTTTTTCAGCATATAATAAGCCAAAGGGTATTTCAAGGTTTTTGAACCCACAAATGGGGTAGCCTGAATTTGAAAATGAAGATGGGGTTCGGGCGAACGGCCCGAATTACCCAAATGGGCCAGCAGTTCCCCTTTTTTGACGATATCCCCAACCTTGACTTGAAAGCTGCCTGCTTTCAAATGACTCATTTTTGAATACAAATATTCGGCGTGCTTGAGGACAATCGTATTCCCCCAATTTTGCTCGACGTTTACCTCCCCAATTTCGTTGTCGGGGACGTCGTCCAATATTTCGACTACCTGCCCAGGGGCAGGGGCAACCACGGGCAGATTGTAGCAGTAGTATTGTTCTGGTAAAAGCCCCGTATCCCGAAAGTTGGACCCATCTTCATCGGGAATCACAAAATCCCAGGCGTGCTGCCATTCTCCTTTGTGCGTATGTTCGCCTGCATGTGCCTGTGATACCTGCCATTCGCCAAAAAAAGGCAGCCCAATTTTGAGATAGGTCGTCCCTTCAAATCGCTCTCGGTAGTTCTGGAAGGCGTATAAATTCTTTTCCGGTGAATATTGTTGGTGTGTAACTTTTTGAAAGTGAATCCTTTGTGTCGTGTTAAAGTTAGTCACGTAAATCACCATCAACACCATTACCACGAAGGGAAGAGAATAAATTGGCAGTTGGAATGGGAGAAATAATGCACTGAAAGCGGCAATCAACATCGCAATCAAAGGCGCTGTGACGATGACCAGCAAATAAGTTTTCCAGTTGGGAATGAAGAAAAATCCTCCAATAGCAATCGCCGTAAGAATGAAATTGAAGCCGATGTAGGCGTAGTTCAATTGGGTGAAATCAGCGCCTACAAAATAGTAAAACCCATAGCCGGTGAGGTAGCCGATGAGGGTCAGCGAAAAGGCGATGCGGGAGCTTATTAAAATTCCCAAGGCCAGCAAGACCCCCGCCAAAATGTTCCCCTGAAAAATGATGGCAGCCAGCGATTTGAAGTAAGAACCGACGATTTCGGGAATGGCCAGTGCATTGAGCTTTTCGTACCAATGAACCAAATCGGAACCTCCAAAAGCGAAAAGGTCGTTCAGAAAAAATACCGAACCCTCGCTCAACTCCATCCCGCTGTACTGCCGTATTGCCAGCAACATCGTCCACAAACCGAGCAAAAAAGGAATGCTCAAAAAAGGTAGCCCCAACCTGGCCAAATAGTTCAAAGCAGCCACGGAAAACAAAAGCGTCAACAGGCAGGTGGCAAAAAATATCAGGAGGAATGGCCCGTTCACTTCGTAACTCATGGCCAATCCGAAAACCACCAACAAACTATTCAAGCCATACAGCCCTTCCCGAATGGTCAGTTTATCAAAACCAAACAGTTGCGCCATCAGATTGGTCAATACAACTGCCAACAGGCCCCACAGACCTAATTTCCAGCTTACGAAAGACGCCAGAATAATGAGCACGCCCGCTGCCCGGTTTTT
>CAZJYF010000313.1:0-5132 GCA_964549665.1 uncultured Saprospiraceae bacterium | reverse complement strand
ATTTCACTCCGAACGAAAAAGGCTTTGTTCAAATCAGCTTCAGCCGATGTGTCAAATCATCCCGGTGCGCTTTGCTGATGGGTATTTTCTTTTTCCCAATGCAAACGTGAAAGTCACTTATTTCATCGAGTTTCTGGAGATTGATGACATACGAACGGTGTATTCGAATGAGCGAATCGGATTTCACTTTTTCTTCAAATATTTTCAACGGGATGCTCATCAGGTATTCCTTTTCGGCAGTTAGTATTTTGCAATAGCTGCGCTCTGCCTCCACATAAAGGATGTCGTGGATATAAATTTTGACCATTCTGTCCCGGTAGCGGACAAAGATGCGGTCGTCTAAAAGGAAGGGGAGATGGTCGGAAGGGCGATGGTCGGATAGGAGCAGGGTTTCCTGCTTTTGTTCTTCCAGGTGACAGATAACCAATTCTATAGCCCGAATGAGGTCGCGCCGCTTGAAGGGTTTGGAAATGAAAGCAAAGGGACGCGTATCCCTTGCCCGTTCAAAGGTGTCATCGTCGTGGTTTGCAGTTAGGAAAATGACGGGAACTTGAAATCGGTCATAAATCTGCTGCGAAGTTTCAACCCCATCCAACTGGCCTTTCAGGGAAACATCCATCAACACTATATCCGGCCGGTTGGCTGCAATGGTCTGTAAAGCATCTTCGCCACGAGCCAAAATAGCAGTGACTTCATAACCCGCGTGGGTGAGCTGCATGGAAATATCCGCAGCGATGATCATGTCATCTTCTACGAGTAGAATCGTTATGTTTTCCATTTGTGAGAGGTTACTTTGGGTGTATTAAAAAAAAGATGGCATTTAGAATAAAGGAA
This sequence comes from uncultured Saprospiraceae bacterium, assembly GCA_964549665.1. Classification (GTDB taxonomy): domain Bacteria; phylum Bacteroidota; class Bacteroidia; order Chitinophagales; family Saprospiraceae; genus CAZJYF01. The sequence continues at coordinate 4,298 of CAZJYF010000313.1, read as the reverse complement.
AAGAGTTCAAGCTGCCTTATTCAATTTAAACTTAATAATTGTGGTCACACCTTGAACGCTTTCTTTTATCATCGTTCCATCCAGTTGCCTAGTTAAAAGATTTACCAATTGATTGCCAAAACCACTTCCTTTTCCTATCCGAGCAGGCACATTTTTTACCCCAACCCCATCGTCGGAAACCCGAAGGCACAGCGCCTCATCTTCGGTTTTACTCAGGCTGATGTTAATCCTTCCCCTGCGGTCGTCTGGGAAGGCATATTTCACGGAATTTGTCAATAACTCATTGACAATCAATCCGATGGGGATAGCAGTATCTACATCCAGTTCCAATTTATCCATCGAACAAACGATATCTACATTCGCTGCGAGGCTGCCAAAAGAATCGAGCATGTTCTCCCCAAGATTCTCGAAATAGTCTTTCATTTCTACCGCGGCAAGGTTCTCTCCCTGATATAATTTTTGATGAATCAGCCCCATAGATTGAACCCGGTTTTGACTTTCCTGAACCGCATCGAGTACCGCCGTATCATTGATTTGGGCTGATTGAAGGCTCAATAAACTGGAAATAATTTGGAGGTTATTTTTCACTCGGTGATGAATTTCTTTCAATAACAGCTCATTTTCCTGGTTTTTCTTTTTTAAAGATTCATTGATTTTAGTCAGCAGACGATTGGTTTTTTGCTTCAATTGATAACCCCGGTAGGCCAACCCAAAGATGACGACCAACAAAGCTAAAAGACCAAAACTAAGGAATTGAATCTTACGCTGTTGACTGATTTTTTGCTTTTGCAAAGCGATGGTAGCCCCGCTTTGTCCGGCTTCGTATTTGGTGAGCAATTCATCCTCCAATTGGTCAATTTGCTCTTCATATTGCTGCTCCACTTCCTCCGAATACAACCAGGCGTATTGGTTGGCTTTTTTGTAATCGCCGAGACCGGCATAGATGTCAGATGCATGCATGTAATTTTCCCAAAGGTTCCTAGTATCTTTGGTGTCCTGCATCATCTGGATCGCTTTCAGGGTGTGCGGCAGCGCTTTATGGAATTCATTTTTCAATTTATACACATGCCCTAAATTGGCATGACTCACCATGATGGCCCGCTTGTATTTGGCAGCCTGCGCCAATTGCAAATTGTGTTCATAATCGGCGATTGCCTCGTCATAACGCTCCATAAATTTATACACATTGCCGCGGGCGTTGTAGGCTTTTGAAATTTTGAGTGGATCGCTTTGCGCCTTCCCATGGTAGGCAAGCGCGTTGTTGACAGATTCCAGGGCCCCATCGTGGTCGCCCGTCATCAAATAATCGTAAGCCAGATTCAAGTAGGTATCAGCCAAATCTCCCGGCAGCTTCAGTTTTTTTTGGAGGGTGATGGCTTTTTCACAGTATTCAATGGATTTCTGATAGTTGTGCTGCATGTAAAGAAGGTCCGCAATCCCATTGTAAACTTTTGCCACACCAGCCTGGTTGTCGATGCTTTCCCAAATCTTCATCGCATCAAAATAATACTGCATGGACCCGTCATAATCCGTCTGATTGCTTTTGATGGCTCCCATTTTAAAAACCACACTGGCCTCATTTTCCCCTTCACCCAAGGCTTCAAAACCCAGCTTAGCCTCTGATAAATAATACATGGCCGAATCGTATTGTGACAATGAACTCAGGGCTTCCCCTAAGGTCATTTGGGCTGTTGCAAACTCCTTCCCCTCCCCTAAATCCTCCGCCAAGGCCAATTCCTCCCTGGCAAAGGAAAGCGCTTTATTCAAATCAGTGCTCCGATAGGCATCCACTAATTGGGCGATCAATTCGAGACGTTGCCGGGCATTGTCGCCAGCTTTGAGAAGCTGTTCGAGGCTATCCGCCCGACTGTTCTGAGAAACCACCAGCGTGGCGGTCATAAGGAGGAAAGCAGGTATTAATAAGTTTTTCATTTGGCAATGCATAGGTAGGTCAGTTTTTTGGTGAAAAAGGCAAAAAAGAAGTTTGAGTGAGACCCTTATTTGATTGGAAAGATAAGGCTAATCATACAATTTGATACTGGCAACCTTATCAAAGATAAAAATTTGTTTGGAGTTTCCAATAAACAGCAGCTCATTCGAGAATTAAAAATTATTTAAAAGTATAACATGGAAGGGATTCCATTGGAAAAGAAGGTTTTTTTAGGCTAAATTATGGAAGACATTCAGTGAAATTTGAAAGAGTTCCTCAAAACTTATTCTTCCACATCATGCTTTCCACTGGCTTATCAGTCCGCACATTGTATTTAGCGCCTTTCTTTTTGTTGTAAAAATTCTCGATGTCACCTTTCACCAGGAAATAAATCAATTGCCCGATGGGCATTCCCGCATAAATGCGAACTGGAAGAGTACAGGAAATTTCAAGGGTCCAGTGGTTGCAAAAACCAACATCGCCCTTGCCGGCCGTCGCGTGAATGTCAATCCCTAAACGCCCGACGGAAGACTTGCCTTCCAGAAATGGGACGGCACAAAAGGTCTCCGTATATTCTTCCGTCACCCCGAGGTAGAGGATACCCGGTTGCAACAAAATACCAGATTCGGGTATCTCAAACTGCTCGACTTTATTGTGTTGACGAGCATCCAGGATGGGGTTTTCATAGGTAGCCATGTATTTCCCCAAATGGACATCATAGGAATTGGTGCCGAGGCATTCCGCCCGAAAGGGTTCAATGACGATGGTCCCTCCGGCGATGCTTTCCAAAATCTTTTTGTCTGATAAAATCATCCCTTTTCCGTTTAGAAAATCGCAAAGTTATTCAAGAATGTGGAAAAGTGGAGGAATCCAAGGCTTAGTAAATTTTTGATTTTAGATAAAAAGCAATAGAAGATTTGACTCTGCTTGCGCGAATTTGCAATTCGACCTTTTATTTCTTCCTCTTTGACGAGAACTACCAGCTTAAAAGGCAAATCAGCTTTGCGCCCTGAAAAAATCAGCCATTTCGGGATGGGCATAATTGCCGTATATTTGCCGCCGATTTGACACCAAAAACAAAAAGCACCGCTAAAGGGTAAAGGAACAACAAGTAACATGGGTGTAATTATTCGTCAAAGTTTTAAGCAAAGTATTGTCAGCTACCTCGCCGTGGGCATTGGGATGGTCAACATGCTTTATGTGTATCCTTTGGTCTTCACTAAACCGGAATTTGGCTTTGTTCAATTCCTTATTTTGACCGCGTCGATGCTTCTGCCCTTTGTCATGCTTGGCGCGGTTCCCCTTGCCGTAAAATTTTTTCCACAGTTTAAACATAGCCCGACGGGGCATCATGGATTTCTTGGGATACTCCTCGCATTGGTAGTCTCAGGATTTAGCATTTTTGCAACTGTCTGCTTCCTGTTCAATGATTTTTTACTGGGGTTTTACGAGGATAAGATGGGTGAATTTTTGCCCTATTTGCCTTACCTCCTACCCCTCTTGGGAATGATGTGCCTTTGGAGCATTTTGAGCGTTCAAAGTTCCAATTTTCAGCGCATTGTCGTGCCTGCCATTTTTAATAATTTGTTTATAAAAATCGCCGTTCCCACCCTTGCGCTGATTTATTATATCCAGTTTATCCGATTCGAACAAGTCGTGAGCGGCTTGATAATCATCCATGCGGCAGTGGTGGTGTTTCTAGTGTTATACCTTCAATTTCTGGGACAGCTTCGCTTAGATATCGACGCTGGTTTTTTAACTAAAAAGCGGAAAAAACAAATGGCTGTTTTTGCCGGATTTGGATTGTTGAGTGGCGCCGGCACCAAATTAGCCACCCAAATTGACACCTTCATGGTTGCTACCTTTATCAATGTGGGGCAAGTGGCCGTGTACGCTATTGCCGTCGTCATTTCGGGCGCTATTGAAATACCTAAAAGGAGCATTTCGGGCATCGTCGCACCCATCATTTCTGCAGCATGGAGGGACAATGACCTTGTGGAAATAAAGAAATTGTACCACAAAACGGCGCTTTCGCAATTTATCGTCAGCCTTTTTTTGTTAGCAGGGGTTTGGGCTTGCATCGACAATCTCTTTTCCCTTATTCCCAACTCGGCAGCCTACCTCGAAGGAAAGAACATAGTCTTGATTTTGGGACTAGCCAAGGTGATTGATATGGGAACCGGCAGCGTCAGCAACATCATCAAATACTCCCGGTATTACAAATTTGATTTTTATTTCCTCCTGGCCCTGGCCGTTTTCAACGTCATAACAAATTACCTGCTCATTCCCCCTTTTCAAATTTTCGGCGTAGCATATGCCACGCTAGCCTCACTTACTCTGTGGAATTTTGTGAAATGCTGGTTTGTCT
>CAZJYF010000312.1:0-5133 GCA_964549665.1 uncultured Saprospiraceae bacterium | reverse complement strand
GCTTTGGCGGTCAACAAAATGATGGGTATGTGGCTGGTGCGCTCGTCCATTTTTAAGGTCTGAACAACTTCAAAACCATCCTTTTGCGGCATCATCACATCGCTGAGGATGAGGTCGGGAATGGTTTCGACGGCTTTTTCGATGCCTGATTTTCCGTCGGCAGCATGGATGATTCGATAGTTTGTTTGCAGGATGGATCGAATGTATTCGGTGACGTCGGGATTGTCTTCGATGATGAGGAGGAGGGGTTGATTGGGCTTGTTTTCAACCGCCTCCCCTAATCCAGAAAGGTTTTGGGAGTCGCCATCGCCTGCCACCTCAGGGGCCAAGGTCGCACTTTTACCTTTCGAGGAAGCGGTTTTTTCAAGGGTTTGATAGGGGGAAGATTCCTCTTTTACCGTAACTATGGGAGGCACTGCGGGTGCAGGAGGGGCGCTCTTGCGAACCGGCAAAAGCACCTCAAACTTCGTCCCTTTCCCTACCTCACTTTCGACGCTTATTTCGCCTCCCATCAAATTCACCAGTTCCTTCGCCAAAGCCAAACCAATGCCCGTGCCTTCGCTTTGCCGGGTGTTGGAATCGTCCGCTTGGTAGAAGCGGTCGAAGATGTGGGGGAGTTTGTCGGGCGGGATGCCGGTGCCGGTATCTTTTACCGTCAATAGGAGGCGGTTTTCAGCCGGCAGTTTTTGATTTTTAGATTGTTTTTTTTGGACTGCCAATTGAACGTAAATAGTTCCTCCCTTTGGCGTAAATTTCACGGCATTCGACAATAAATTCGACACGACATGGAGCAGATTTTCCCGGTCAAAATCCATTTTCAAAACCGGCACATCCGACAAAAAATGCAATTGAATATTTTTCATTTCCGCAAGGGAATGGAAGGACTCCAGAATATATTTGATGTACATCACCACATCGTCGTGTATGAGATTTAAAGACATCTGCCCCATTTCGAGTTTGGACAGATCGAGCATTTGATTGATGAGGTGCAAAAGATTTTGTCCATTTCGCTTTATCATCCCCAGTTTTTTCCCAAAATCCGCCCTAACCCCTCTTCTAACCGATAACTGATGACTGCCAGTTTTAAGTTGCTCTGCCATGCCAAGAATCACCGTCAAGGGTGTCCGAAATTCATGGGTAATATTGGTGTATAATTTCGTTTTGACGGCATCCAGTTCTTTCAAACGGAGGGACTCCTGTTGTTCTAATTTTCGATTGAGTTGGTAGCGGTATAAGGCAAAGGCAGCACCGATCGAAAGTAAGACATAAAGCAATCTAGCCCACCATGATTTGTACCAAACCTGCAAAACTTCGATGTCAATGGCCAGTTCATTGCGGGCAGGAATCCCCCGGTAATCCTTAGCTTTTATTTTTAACCTATAACTGCCCGGAGGAATATTAAAATAGGCCGCCATCGCTTTGCTGTTGGCGTGTGCCCAGGGTGATTCGTACCCTTCTAAATACCAGAAATAGCGATTTTTGGGAGGGTTGATAAGGCTGTTGAGGATAAATTGGAAAGTAAAGGATTGGTCGCAGGCTTGAATGACAAATTTTTGATGTTTAAGATTTTGAACGTTTTCGAAAACGTAAAGGGAATCACTGTCAGCGTTAAATTTGCTAAATTTTGTCAAAAAAAGGCGGGAAGAGTCCATCTTTATTTTTGCCAGAACTTCGGGGCGAAAAGCATTAATGCCATTCAGCCCGCCCATCCAAATCTTTCCACCTCTGGCCCGAAGAACCGAATTGGTGTTGAATTCATTATGGGTCAGCCCATCTTCCACGTAAAAATTTTTGACCTCCAGGGTTTGGGGGTTGAAACAACACAAACCATTGTGCGTCCCCAACCAGAGTTGGTCATCCGATTCAATAATGGAGTAAATGGTATTGTGGGGCAACCCATCTTTGGTGGTGTAGGTTTTCAGAATTTTCCTGCTTTTGGTATCCAGGACTTTCAATCCGCTTAAAGTCGCCAACCAAAGTGAATCTCCTTTTTCCAACCATCCTCGAACCTGGATTTTTTTATTTTCATCAGAAAGAGGAACTTCCTCCGACGATAAGTCGGTCAGATTAATAACTGCAATTCTACCTTCTGCATTGACCCAAAGTAATTGTTTTGTTTTTTGCCAATAACTCGAATAGATTTTTCCCTCCCAATTTTTCTTCAATTCCCATATTTTATCGCTTAAAGTATCGATGATCAGCGGTGGGGTTCTAAAGCCGAAAAAAACAATTTTATTTGTCATACCTCCTGAAGGAAAAGGAGTGGAAAGGGGCGGGGCAAGCATTTCAACCTTCAAAGATTCGGAATTTAATTTCCCATAAAGATATTTCTTCGCAAAGGCGATGTAGATTTTATCTGGAGTATTAGCCATCAGGAATAACACCTTTCCTACCGGCAATATATTTGTTTGAAGGGTGTTCAGATTGATTTGAAACAAAGGACCAAATCTTTTATTCGCCAAAATTCGCCTATCACCTGCTTCTACGATATTGCCGATACTATAGCCGATTGGAGGGATTTGCCCTAATTTAAAGGGGCGATTCAAATAATTTTCGAATAGACGTTTCTTTCGCCTGATTTTAAGCAATCCGTTTGCGGTACCTACCCAAATAGTGCCATCCTTGTCTTCCCATACTTCGATCCTTCCATTTTCAATATTCCCAATTCTTTCCAATACCCGTTGGTTCAGATCAAAGCGGAATAATTGGAACTCCTTGTCATAAATCCAAATATTCAGGTGGTTGTCCACACGTAGGCTTTGCCAATTTTGCAAGGGAATGCTGTCGGGCAATTGAATATAATCAAAGGGTTGGGAAGGATTTTTTTGGAGAGACGGGAACCAAAGTCGTCCTTGTTTATCAATAGGTAAAGCCGAATTGGCAAGGGGTACTTTTAAAAAATCGGAGATGTCAAAAAAACGCCAAGCCTTGGTGTGGAAATCAAACCGGGCGTAGTGAAATTTCAAATTTCTACTATTTTCCAAATGCCAAACCCACAATTCTTTGTCCCCATTTTTAACAATAATGGATTTACTCCCATATACCCCAGGGCTCCGGCTTAGGGTATTTAGTTCCTTTTCATTTTTTGCATCCAGGGCAGAAAAATAAAGGCGACGCAATTCCTCCATTTTCGATAAATAAGGATAGAAAGAACGATAAATTATCTGGGGTTGTCCCTCCTTCGGATAAAAAAAATCCGCTCCGTATTTTGCTCCCCGGGCTACCTTGGAGTTTGGGTCGAAAATAATTACAATATCATCGTAAGAGGGTTTTATCCAAATCATTCCATCCCTGCTTTCCTGAATTGAATGGAGGGTTTTATAATGAACGCCTTCCCTTGTCACAGGAAAAACTTTAAACTTGTAGCCATCGTAGCGATCTAGTCCATCTTGAGTAGCTATCCAGATAAAGCCGTTCTGGTCTTGAATGATTTGTCCTACGGCACGATGGGAAAGCCCCTGCTCCTCCGAGAGGTGCTCGATTTTCATGTCCGCTTGAGCGGCGGAGTGAAAAAAGGCAATTGACAAAATCCATGTAGCTAGGCAGGAAATTTTCATCGCAGGATAAAGGTAGGGGAAATTGATTAATGACAAGTAATGAAATATGTCCTGCCGAATAACATTACCTGAAAAAGTCATGAAAAATAAACTTCCGATTACAATTTAAAAACCCATATCGTTGTTTTTTCTTTGTCGTATTTCTTCCATTTTTAATTACATTTGTACCGAAGCAATTCGGGAAGATACTTTGTGAAATGTAAAATTTAAAATGGTAAACCCCGAAAAGATTCGGGACAAGTTTTAAAATGTAAAAATGCTGACAGTCAGTGCTTTAGCTCGATAGTTTTAATTTGATTTTTTCAACTTGACTTAATTTCATTCTTTGAATTCAATTTTTTGTGTCAACCTAATTCATTCTTTGTCCAATTGCAATCTGTGAACGGCATACTGCCTACTGCATATTGTTTGTTGTTCGTCACCTGCTGTCTCTGTTTCAACAGTTGTTTTACCGACGTGGAAGGATGCTTGGATTTAGCCGCTACCAATTTTGATGTCAGTGCCGACAAAGCCTGCAAAGATTGTTGCGAATTTCCCACATTGACCCTCGCCTTTCAACACCGCGGCATACCTTCCTACAACCCGGACACCTCTTTTAGTTTCAAATACGATACTCCGTATAGCGTCTTTCCGGACACCTCTCGTAAATTTTCCGTGCAACGCATACGCTTCTTTATTTCAAATTTCAAATTGGTCAACGAGAATGGACAGGAAGTGGGGGTTATGGACAGCCTGGAGTTGGAAGCACCCGCTGGCACCACCCTGAAAGTGGAGGATAATTTTGCCAAAGTCGATCGCGATATTTTTCAGGCCAATAAAATAGGAACTTTTGTCACGCAGGGGCTCTTCCGGAAAATACGGTTCACACTTGGATTAGCCCCCGAACTGTTGCAAACGGCACCGGAATCAGTTCCCGCAGGCCATCCGCTAAACGTTGACCAAGACTCATTGAATTTTGAAGAAGGAACGGGGTACATTCCCCTTCTTATTCAATTAAAAAAAGATATTTTTCCAGGCACCCTATTGACGAAGTTTAAAATTATGGAGCCGATCCAGATTGAATTGAAACTTCTGGGCCCCTTTGAAGTAAAGGAAGGATTTAGTTTGACCGTCAGCCTTCAGATTAATTACCTGGCTTGGTTTGCCGGGGTCGATTTTGCAAATGATGCGGACGCCGAAATCGAAAATAAGATTGTCCAGAACCTTGCAAGCAGCTTTTCCCTGATTGAATTAAAGCTGAATTAATACAACTTTTGGCTTGCGATTATGAGAATTTTTTTTCTGGTTTTTGCACTCGATTTTATTACCGGATCAAAATAAGGATCATGAATAAGCCTATTATTGCAGCTTTCTTCCTTTTGTTTTTGTTTTCCTCTTTTTGGGGTATTCAAACCAAAGCTACTCACACCGCAACGGTGGAATTGCACCTCCGGTCCATGTTTGGCGACAAGCCACTCGTCATGTTCCAAACCTACGATTATGGAAGAGGGCAGCGCATTTTTTTTGATGTTTTTGATTTCTATTTGGCTGATGTAACCTTGTTGAGTGAGGAATCCGGAAAAGAAGCCAAGGTCAT
>CAZJYF010000311.1:0-5147 GCA_964549665.1 uncultured Saprospiraceae bacterium | reverse complement strand
ATGTAATCCTTCATTTTTTGGATTTTTTTTGAAACTTGGGTTTGAATAAGAGGGATTTAATCAATTGCTGTGATTGCACCCGCTGACGATTTTCGGTTCAAAAAAAACATCATCCGTGCTGCCAATTTTCTTCCGCGTCGTTATCGCCCGGCGAAAGGCCGAGGAGGTCGCCTTCGGTGGTTACGCCCAAGCCCAAGACCGTCCGGTTGGCGTAGCAAAAATAGCTGACAACCTGATTCGCCTCGAGAATTTCGCCATCGTCAAGCCCCTGTTGGCGAAGATTTTCGACATCGCTTTCCAGCAAAGTGGCCGGTTCGAGGGTGAGTTGGCGGGCGTATTTTAGCAGCGCCAATTCCCGGCCATCGAAATGGGAACCGAGGGCATCCTTCTCCATGGCCCTCCGGCAAGCAAAGGCACGTTCGTCGTCGGAAAGCAGTCGCCGCAGCCCCGCAAAATGATGTTCGACGCAATAGGCACAGCCGTTGAGGATGCTCACATAAACGCCGAGGGTTTCCAACAACCACTTGGGAAAACTATTGTCGCGATGGTGCAACACGTTTTTGTAAAGCGCCATGTGCCCCTTCAAGCTATGCGGACGAAGGCTGTGCACTTTCAAGATGTTGTCGATGTAGTTGTTGGGGCCTTTGACCCGGTCATACAGCCTTTTCAACGTTCCAGCAGCTTGTTCGTATTCGATGCTTTTTATCCAACTCATTGTCGTTAATATTTTTGAATTTTTTCATTTCATTTATAGCTTAAGAATTAGATACCCGGACTGACAACATTATTTTTGACAACTTGAAAACATTTAATATCGAATAAGACTTTGAAATTTAGGGTGTAACTTTAAGTTACGCCCTAAATTGACTACCTCAAATTTCAGTTTTTAATTTTTTGAAGGTCGAGTAGGAAAGCACAAATCTCGAAAAATTTTAGGAAAGAATTCGTAGGTCCTTTGCCGGGACTTGACTTTTTAATTTTCGTTTTTCATAAAATTTGAAGTTAAACTTGAAGTTAAACTTGAAGCATTATTTTTTGAAGTCCCCTTTTTTTAAGGCAATTAATAGCTCATCAGCCTATAATTTTAGTTCAAACTAAATCATTGATTATCAATTCTTTTTGTAGGTTATTTTTTGACAAAACTATTATGAAATATCCGAGCCCGTCGAAAATATCCCACCATTAAGCTCAAATGAGAAAAGAAACCTATATTTGTGATAGTGTCAAATGATAGTATCATGAAGCCCGATGTCCAAAACTTTCCCGTCAATTTAAAAAAAAGCGACCGATAGTTGAAGTTTCAAAACTTCAACTGCGCCTATTCAGAATCTGATGATGGATTTTTTAGGAACGGTGCTTCTCCCAAAAGCAGTATTTTTACATAAAATTCAAACTAATGAATATACAAGCAGAAAAATTTGACATCATTCAAAAAATCCTGCGGATAGACGATAAATTGCTGATTGCCAGCATTAAAAATCTTTTGGAATACGGAATGCAACATCAAAGTGAAAGCGCTGAGGCCATTTCGGATTTTTGGGAGGAACTAACTCCTGAACAAAAAGCTAAAGTGGAATTGTCAATCGGGCAATTGGAGGCAGGGCAAGGAATTGCCCATCAGGATGTTATGACAGAAGTCCGAAAAAAGTACAACCCGATGTTAGAAGTCTTCCCGTCAAATTATAAAAGCGGATGATAGTTGAAGTTTCAAAACTTCAACTGCCTATTCAGAACGTCTCAGACGCAAGCCAGGCAACCGGTTTTTCACAAAATGGGTTTTTGAATGTCTTTTTAATCAATTTCGAAATTTTCTAAATCTCTTCGGGCATAAACAATTGCAATTAGTTCAATTTTTTTGGGAAGAACTTTGTAAATGACATAATAATTTCTCCGAAAAAGCCCTCTTCGATAATATTTTTGCGGAATACGTTTCCACTTATATTCAGGATTTGCTTCAGGATGGTTGGCTATTCGATTTAGAACATAATCATCTAAATCATTCAAGAATTGGGTGGCATATCTATCACTGTAATCTCGAAGATATTCCACAATATTATTGAGCGTTTCAGAATAACTTGTCCGAAAAACAATACTCCTTCCATTGATAATCATAATCCAATTATTGCTCTTAATTCCTCATAAGGCGTACCTTCTTCATCTTCTGTCGAATCAATTAAATGATTAATTTCTTCAATGGTCATTTCGGGAATCTGAAAATCAATTTCCCCTTCGACTATTTTTTTGAATTTAATTTTTTTCTCCCTTCTAAATTCTTCTAAAATACGAATAATTGAAGCTTCATCGCGAGGATTTAAAATACTGATTGCAAAATCTTTCATAATTTTAAATTTTTGAATCCTAAAGTTCTAACAAAAAATTCAAATTATCAAACCCCGATGTCCAAAGCTTTACCGTCAATTTAAAAAAGCGACCGATAGTTGAAGTTTCAAAACTTCAACTGCCTATTCAGAACGTCTCAGACGCAAGCCAGGCAACCAGTTACGTTTTATCCTTGTAAATATAGCACTGGCTATTAGGAACAGAAACTGCGTCTTCCACAGAAACATTTATGTCCGCCTCCCCCCTCCTTCAACCGGATAAATTCCCATCTAGTCGAATAATGCACCCCATAAGCAGCCTTCACCCTACTTTTGCTGTCCTTAAAATTTTCTGACAAAAAATTCTAAATCACACTCGACATGAAAAAAGAAATCACACTGACTTTCTTGGCCTTTCTGTTTGCCTTTTCCTCAATAATTGCGCAGGAATCCAAGGGAAAAATTTCCGGAAAAATCCTCGACATGGAGGGTCAGGCAGTGGCTTTTGCCAACACCATTTTGTACGCTGCGGCGGACAGCAGCATTGCCAAAGTGGAGTATTCCGGCGAGGACGGCTCTTTTGAAATTTTAAACATTCCAGATGGAAATTACTGGTTGTCAGTAAGTTACGTTGGAGTCACCACCTACAATTCCGAACCTTTTAGTTTGCGCGAAAGCGAAGAACTTTCCCTGCCCCCCATTCAATTGAAACCGGCTGACAATGAACTCGGCGAGGTCGTGGTGACCGCCAAAAAGCCCCTCGTGGAGGTGCATCCCGACAAGACCGTTTTCAACGTCGAGGGCAGCATCAACGCCACTGGTAACAATGCACTTGAGTTGCTGCGAAAAGCTCCGGGTGTCATCGTCGACAACAACGACAACGTCATGCTGAACGGCAAAAACGGGGTCAAGATTTACATCGACGGCAAGCCTTCACCCCTCAGCACCGCTGACTTGGCGGCTTTCTTGAAAACCATCCAATCCACGGAGATTGAAGCCATCGAAATCATCACAAATCCTTCCGCCAAATACGAAGCAGAAGGCAACGCAGGCATCATCAATATCCGCATGAAAAAAGACAAGCGGCAAGGCGCCAACGCAAATTTAAATTTGGGGTATTCCATCGGAAAGTTTGCGCATTACAATGGTTCACTCAGCGGCAATTACCGCGATAAAAAACTCAACCTTTTTGGCAGCTACGCCTACAATGATGTAACGAATTACAACTTCTTCAATTTGTACCGCGAGCAATTCGGGAAGGTCTTTGACCAGGAGAATGTCATGTCCGGTGGCAACAATTCGCATAATTTCAAAGTGGGCGCCGATTTTTTTCTCAACAAAAAAAGCACTTTTGGAATTTTGGCAAACGGCTATGTCAGCGATTTCCTTTGGAATACCAACAGCCGAACCCCGATTTCCAGTTTGGGGCAAACCCAAATTGACAGCATTTTGCTGGCGAACAGCACCGACGACGGCAGCCGGTCCAATTACAACCTCAACCTCAACTATCGCTACGACGACGGAGATGGAACAGTCTGGAATGTGGACGGCGATTATGGATTTTTCAGAAACCGGGCGCAGGAATTTCAACCCAACTATTACAAAGACCCCACTGAAACCATCACCCTGCAGGAACGGATTACAAAGAACGAAACCCCCACAGATATTGACATCTACGCCCTTAAAGTGGATCACGAGCGCCCATTATTAAAGGGGCAACTGTCCGTCGGGGGCAAGTTCGGATACGTCAAAACGGACAATACGTTCAATTTTTACAACGTCTTCAACGAGGAAGAATTACTCGACCCGGACCGCAGCAACCGCTTCATTTACAAAGAAAACGTCAATGCGGGATACCTGAACTTCAAGCGGCAATTCGACAAGATCGGCTTTCAGGCAGGGCTGCGCGTCGAACAGACCAATTCGACGGGCGACCTCCTCGCTTTCAAACCAACGAATAATGAGAAGGTGAAACGCAACTACCTCGATTTCTTCCCTTCTGGCGGCATCACTTTTCAAGCCAACGATAAAAACAGCTTTCAACTGACGTACAGCCGCCGCATTGACCGGCCATCGTATCAGGATTTGAATCCCTTTGAAAACAAGTTGGACGAATTGACTTTTCAGAAAGGCAATCCCTTTCTCAACCCGCAATACACCAACAATTTTCAGTTGACGCATACTTCCCATTCCCGCTACAACACGACGATTGGCTACAGCCATACGACCGACCTCATCACCCGCATTACGGACGTGTCGGGTCAGGATGCCAGTTTCATCACTTGGTTGAACCTCGCCCAACAAAACAATTATAGCCTGACTTTCAGCGCCCCCGCCACTATCACAAAGTGGTGGAACGCCTTTTTCAATCTTTCCGCCTACCGGACGATTAACAAAGCGGACTACGGCGACGGCAAAACCGTTGACCTCAAAGTGAACGCTTTCAACATCTACGGGCAACAGACGTTTTCGCTCCCGGCGGACATGACCTTCGAAGTTTCCGGTTGGTATGCCTCGCCCTCGATTTGGGGTGCCACCTTTAAGATGGATGCGATGTGGAACCTCGATGCCGGACTTCAAAAGAAAATCCTCGATGGCCGGGGCAATCTAAAAGTTTCCGTAAGCGACCTTTTCAAATCGAACAAATGGTCGGGAAGGAGCCAGTTTGGGCAGTTGTTCATGGCGGTTGACGGCGGTTGGGATAGTCGCCGATTCAAGGTGAACCTGACGTATTTATTTGGAAATGAAAAAGTGAAAAAAGCCCGGCGACGGAAAACGGGTTTGGAAGAGGAAGCAAAGCGGAGTAAAACAGGCAATTAGGTGAAGTAT
>CAZJYF010000310.1:0-5147 GCA_964549665.1 uncultured Saprospiraceae bacterium | reverse complement strand
GAAGTGGACCGTAAGCGACCACAGAAGCGCCGTTTTCTAAATTCAACTCCGTCCCGGCAGTCATTCGAAGGGTGAAACCGGCGGGTATCAGCAGGTCCCGAGTCAGTTGGTGCGTCCCTTTTTGAACGTAAACGACGCTATCTTCGCCAATTGACAGAAAACGGAAGGCTTGTAATTTCTTCAAATCCGCTCGCGGCAGTGCGGGTTGGTCTGTCGGGGCGGCCCATCTGAAGATGGAAAACTTAACCACTTTATTTGTTCCCAGCGTTTTGCAAAAAACGTTTTTCGCATTGCCCCGGTAGTGAACGGCATATCGGCGCACCGGCACTTTTTCATTGAAGGATTCCAAAATCAAGCGTTTTTTCGGTCGGTAGTCGGGTTGCTTATCGCCAAAGCCGATAATTTCCAGCGGCAACGGATGGTAGCTTTCCAAAATGATTTCTTCGCCACTGCTTTTCCAAGCCTTCAGGGAAAGTTCTTCCAGGGGAAAGAGGGTTTTTCTGATTTCTTTAGCGTTCCTGAAAAAATAATCCCAATCGAAGCGATAGCCGGAATACTCTCTTCGAATGAAAGCCTCCCTGTTTCTCAGGTCATTCAAAATATCCTCCTTGAAGCTGGTTAAAAACGTGGGACTGCTGAGTTGGTCGAGATACCGGATATAGGTTTCGGCGAATTCGAAATCGTTGAACAACCAATAATGGATGAAACCCCTGCTTCCCGGGTCCATAAATGATTTGGGGGTTCGGCTATTAATTTTCGAACCATTCATCAGGGGCAGTTTGAAAAACTGAGTACCTTCGGGGGTAAAACCGTCATAGCCGATGGGTTCCATTTTGCCGGTGGTGGGGTTGAAATAAAAGCGGAGATTGGTGTGGTTCAGGGCGTGATAGGCGATGCAAATGTCCACGATAGCGAGGAATTTTGCCAGCCGGGCCGTATCGAACACCTCTGCTGCCTTCTTGTCGCCCCGCCGCATCCCGTACAAGAGGTTTTGTGCGCTTTTGTAATAGGCAAGTTGGTCGTTGTCCTTCACTATTTTGTTGCCTCCAAAGGGTTCGATATTTGCGCTTTCGTACCAGGGCGGCGGGTGTTTGAATTGCTTGGGCACATTTCGCCACAGCCCTTCCTCGTTCCATCGAATGATGGGGGCAGGCACGCGTTCCTGATGCCGCAACAAGGCATCCCGGAAATGTTCCTCGTAGGCATAGATTCCCAGCACTTTGTCGTTCAGGGCCATTTCCACAAAATCGTAACGCGTGGTCAAAACGGCTTCCCTTGTCAAAAGTTGGTGAAAAAGCCATTCGTCCAGCTGATGGCGAGACAGGGAGTTGTGCACTGAAAATTCCGGCATTCCCCGCCAGGAAGTATTCCCTTCTGTCAAGATGCGAAACGACCACTTTCGCCCCATCAGGTGGTCCAATAAATCGCCCTTCAAACGCGCCTTTGCCGGAATCTCTCCGCCTGGAATTTTGAGTTTTGCTTTCACGAGGTCTTTCTTCCCCACCATCAAAACGCCGCTTGCCAGGGCTTCCGACCGCTTTGCCTCCATATTTTTCAGGCCCTTTTCATCGACTATCAGATTTAACTTTGCCCCCTCAAAAGACGATTTTTCGGTGGCTGATGTTTTTGTATTTTTTGTTCGCTTCACCTTTAAATCGTCGAAATAAACCACTCCTTTCGAACTTTTCTGGAAGAAGGGATACACCTTAAGCGTCTGATTTTCCACCCCAATTGGGACGGTAATGGTTTTTTCTATCATCTCCCAATCCCCACTTGTTTTTACTGCCCGTTTGGCTTGAGCATAAAACTTCCAATCGCCTTGTCCCTGAAAGACCAACACCCCAAACCCATCGTCAATCTGCCGCCAAACACTCGCCTGAATGACGTCCCCTGAATGGACATTTTTCAAATCGATTTCTGGACCGTAGCGGTCGATTTCGTCGCAACGCGAGGAATAATGACCGCTGAAGGCTTTCTCCCCGTTTTGGTTTTTTCCCCTTTTGATTTTATAACCGCTGAATTTCATCCCGTTGAACCGATAGCCAGAGGCTTTAAAAAATTCTCCTCCATCGACTGTCTTTTCCATGTCGCAGAAGTAAAACTCCTCGTCCAGCCTTTTTCCCGCATAGGCCAGCAAGGCAATTATGGCGAGGAGGGCAATTGCCGCCACCAACAGTCCTTTTCCAGGTCTGAATTTGTTCTTTTTTTTTGCTCCTGTTATTCGCATAAATTATGAGTGGTCATTGTGCAAATCGTAGCTCCGAGTTTCGTCTCGGAGAAGTAACGCCCGATTCTTCTCCGAGACGAAGCTCGGAGCTACGGTGAAAAATTTACTTCCTTTTAACAAAAAGAAAAACAGCAAAACAAGCTATTCCAGCCAATAAAATGTACGAAAAATTATCGGCCAGATTTGCCAGCACATTCCCTTCAAGCCGTTCATACATCTTTTGATATTTTGACCGTTGGTCTTGCTTCAATTCGGGAAACTGATTCAAAATTTGGTCGCGAATTTGCCGGCTAAATTCTTCCAGCCGCTTCCTTTCGGCAAAACCGGCTTGCGAAAACCGGATTTCATTGATTTCCAATTCCAGGTCGGTGAAAGAGGGAAAGGGAAAGCGGTATGCAGCCACCCGGTCGAGCGTGAAGGTCATCAAAGACTCCCCATTTTCGGAGATATACATCCGACGGCGGGTTTGCTTCAATTTCAACTCTTCCCGGAGGTCGTCGCCGGTAATCCGAAAAGTTGCCAATTGCTGATTCACCGCATCGCGGTCTTTGGGCCGGATATGCCGCCAAAAAGGGTGCATCGCCCTGCGGTCTTTCTTTTTCACCGAATCGTACGCTTTGAACTTGATCTCCCGGCGGGCCCGGCCGCTGCTGTCATTTCCAGCCATTTTCAATTGGACGAGGGTTTTTAACAAACTATCCCGCAGGTAGCGCCGCCGGAAGCGAATACCCGCGTCGTTTTTTAGCAGCGTTTTTTCTGGAGTATCGAAATAAAGGTCAAAAAAATCTTCCTCCTGTCCCCAACTGCTGAGGGAGGAATCCACTGCTGCCAGAGCCGTTTTGGAGAAAGCCGTTTTCATGTAATCCCACAATTCGTCAACTTGGTCCTCCGGCACGGCGTACCTGTATTCGCTGTCAATGCGGCCGTTAGATTGGGCATCCGCAAGTGCCGGTAAGAATGCCGTTAGGGTCAATAAGCAGAAGGCAGAAGGCAACAGGCCGTTAGTCCGGCCATTTGTCCTGAAAGATGGAAGGCATTTTGAAAATGCCTTCCATCTGGACCAAATTAATATGAATAATTCATTTAGCAATTAGGTTGGGATTTAAAGTTTGAAACAATTTCAAATAGCCGGGTTGCTGTGTTCCAGGAAAGAAAAATTCACTTCCGGGGAAAGTTCAATCAAGCGGTCTTTGGCTTTTACGATTTGTTCGACCGAATCGGTCACGACGAGATACGAGAGGTTTAGTTTGCCGTCAAATTGGTCCATTCGCTTAAGTTCTACGGAAGAAAAATGAGCCGCCAGAACTTCGTTAATGGCTTGGGTTTTCAAGGAGGTGGTGGAAATATTCAGGAACATATTTTCCGAAGACCGCATCCTGTTTTTGCGTTGCAACATCGCCTGAATGATCAACAAACTCATGATGAGAATATAAGCGAGGAGGGTGATTACCGCCTGATTGGCGCCCATGCCCAAACCAATGGCGATGGCAAAAAATAAATAAACCAGTTCTTCCGGTTCTTTAATGGCTGCCCTGAAGCGAACGATGGAAAGTGCGCCAACCAAGCCCAACGACAAGGCAATCGAATTCTTGACGATGTAAATGATGAGCATCGTACTCAATGCCAGGAACATGAAGTTGTTGCCAAAGCTCTTGCGGTTGGCGATGGCGTTGCCATATTTTGTGTAAAACACCCCCAAGCCGTAGGTCAAGAGTGCCGTCAATAACGCATTGAGCAAAAACTGTTGATGGTTGCCCAGGTTGGTTGAAAAATCATTCAAAAAGTCCTCGATTCGCATTTTGTTGTTGTGTTTTTGTTACCATCTAAGAAGGATGTACGCAAAGGTAGAGAATAGCGGCACAAAAGAAAATTCACTTCAACACTCTTTTTGTCAGGAAATAAGGCGTTGCCTCGGCGGGATGATTTTGAGCGTTGGCAACGAGGTGACGCCTTAATACCGGCCAACACCTTCAGGTCTCAAAAGTCCTCGAAAATAATAGAACTTTTGCTGAAAGTATTTTGAACAAATTCCAATCTAGAAAGAGTCAATTAGGTTCAGGATAGTTTTCGATGTAGGTCACCAGGCGTTTTAAATTCCAGGCATCTTCCAACCGAAAGTCGCCGATGCTGGTGCGACACAAAGCGGTTAGATAAGCTCCCGAACCCACTGCTTTTCCAAAATCATGCGCCAAAGACCGGATGTAGGTTCCCTTGCTGCACTTGACCCGGAAGTCAATATCGGGTAGATGAACCTTGGTCAATTCAAATTCATAAATGGTCACCGGGCGGGGGGCTATCTCCACTTTTATACCTCTTCTGGCTTTCTTGTAAAGCGGCTGCCCATCGACTTTGATGGCGGAAAAAATAGGCGGCACCTGTTCGATTTCACCCAGGAATTGCTGCCGGGCTTTTTCCAGACTTTCCCGCGTGACGTGTTCAAAAGGGAATTGGGCATCCGCAGCGGAATCGGCATCAAAAGAAGGGGTTGTCGCGCCCAACCGGAGGGTTCCGGTGTATTCTTTTGGCATCCCCTGATATTCCGATAATTTTTTGGTGAATTTTCCGGTGCAAAGGATGAGCAAACCCGTTGCCATGGGGTCCAGCGTTCCTGCATGACCGACCTTTATTTTTTTAATACCTAATTTCCCTTTGATTTTGTATCGTATTTTGTTCACCACATCAAAGGAAGTCCAGCCTTTTGGCTTATCAACAAGAAGAAAGGCACCTTTCTGAAAATCGTAACTAGGGAGAGGGTCTTCAGCATGCATGTTTCGGCAATTATCATTTACGGTGATTTGTTGATACGTTGATACGTTGATATGTTGATTTGTTGATTCGTTGATTTGTTGTTTCGTTGCTTTGTTGAATTGTTTTTTCGTTGATTTGTTTGTTGGTTGATTTGTTGTTGCGTTGTGTAGTG
>CAZJYF010000309.1:0-5170 GCA_964549665.1 uncultured Saprospiraceae bacterium | reverse complement strand
ATAAATCTTCCCCCACATTCCAATGAGTAAATCCATCAAAGTCCTCGTCATCAGTTCTTACCGCGATGCGTTCCATGCGGTTCGGCCGGAAGGGGAGATGCTGATTGGGCTGCACCGGGCGGGTGTTGAAATGGAAATCATGACGCAGGGCGATGCGGAATATGCCGCCCTTTTCAGGAAAGCGGGCATCCGGGTGATTGATTTCCACCCCGAAAAAAAATTCAGTTGGACCGCCATTCGCCGCATCCGGGCAGAATTGCAAAGGGGCGGGCATCACATCCTCCACCTTTTCAATAACAGAGCCATCGTAAACGGTAACTTTGCGGCATGGGGACTGCCGGTAAAGGTGGTGACCTATCGCGGGGTGGTCGGAAACATTCAATGGTACGACCCCTCTTGCTACCTCACCCATTTGAATCCGCGGGTCGATAAGATTATTGCGGTGGTGGATGCCGTGCGGGATAATTTGCGGAACCAGGTTTGGAATCCAAAAAAAATCGAAACAGTTTATAAGGGGCAGGAGGTGTCTTGGTATCAAGATATAAAATCCGCCGATCTCCGCGAGTTGGGCATTCCCGAAAACAGCTACGTGGTGGCAAGTGTGGCAAATGTCAGGAAATGGAAAGGAATCCGTTTTTTGATTCAATCAGCCGACTATTTGCCCGCCGGGGCACCCATCCATTTTCTTCTTATTGGCAAAGGCATGGATGCCCCCGATTTACTCGAAATGATGCGAAAAAGCCCCTTGCGGGGGCATTTTCATATCGCCGGTTTTCGGGCTGATGCTGTCAATTTGGTGGCAGCCTGCTCGGTTTATGTTCAACCGTCTTACCAAAAAGAAGGGTTGGGCAAGACCGTTCTGGAAGCTATGTGCTTGGGTGTTCCCCCTATTGTCACGGATGAAGGCGGCCCGAAGGAATATGTGGAAAACGGGAAGAGTGGTTTGGTGGTGCCCGCCCAAAGTGCAAAGACCATTGGAGAGGCAATTGAAAAGCTTTGGAAAGACGAGAGCTTGCGACTGAAAATTGGGGAAGGCGCCAAAAAACAGGTGGCCAAAAAACTTTCTATTTCGCAATCGGTTGACCAAACGAAACGGATTTATGAAAAATTAGTCGCTAATTTGAAATAATTCTTTAATTTAGGACTGGAAAAATGGTGAACAAATTTTTTCACGCCTATGAAAAAGTGGCTCAATAACGGTTTTCGGCATTTCTTTCAGGTTCGAATGCGGCGGATTTTGAATTATATGGAGCATCCGCATGAGGTGCAGCGCTCCGTTTTGACCCAATTGCTAGAAGCGACGAGACATACCGAATGGGGGAGGAAATACGATTTCCGGTCCATCAAAACGCCCGAACAATTTGCAGCCCGTGTTCCGGTGCAAGGTTATGAACAGCTCCAACCTTTTATTTTTCGGATGATGCATGGGGAAAAAGACGTTTTGTGGAGTGGGCAGGTGAAGTGGTTTTCAAAATCTTCCGGCACTACGGATAACAAGAGCAAATTCATTCCCGTCAGCAGCCAAAACCTGAAACATTGCCACCTCCGTGGCGGATGGGATACGATGACTTTTTTCTATGAGCAGCGGCCGGATGCCCGTCAGTTTGAGCGCAAAAGTCTGCTTATGGGGGGCAGCCTCTATCCTTTCCCTCCCTACCCTCAAACGACTATTGGCGATGTGTCTGCCATTATGATTCAACACATGCCTTTCTCGGCGCGACCCTTTTTCACTCCCGATTTCGAGACGGCTTTGTTGACCAATTTTGAAGAAAAAATTGAACGGATGGCGCAAATTACCGGGCGGGAGCGCGACCTGGTCATGATTGGAGGAGTGCCGACCTGGACGGTGGTTTTGTTCCGCCGAATCCTCGAAATTACGGGGGCGGATAACCTGCTGGAAATTTGGCCGAACCTCCAGGGCTACATTCACGGAGGGGTGAGTTTTACCCCTTACCGGAAGCAGTTTCAGCAATTTTTGCCTTCTGCAACTATTAGCTATCAGGAAATTTACAATGCCTCGGAAGGTTATTTCGCAGCTCAAAACGATTTCCAAACCGATGATTTGTTGCTTCTTCTGGAAAATGGCATTTACTATGAATTTTTGCCGTTTGAAGAATGGCATAGCGAGCAACCCGTGGCCATCCCGCTGGAAGAAGTTGAAGTCGGAAAAGATTATGCGTTGGTCATCAGCACTAATTCGGGTTTGTGGCGTTATACCCCCGGCGATGTGATTACCTTTACTTCCAAATATCCGTTCAAAATAAAAATCACCGGCCGGATGAAGCAATTCGTAAACGCATTTGGAGAGGAGGTGATGGTTGAAAATACGGATAATGCACTTGCAGCGACTTGTTCCCAAATGGACGCCATCGTATCGGAATACACCCTTGCACCGATTTACTTTAAGGATAGCGACAAGGGAGGGCACGAATGGTTGGTGGAATTTGAACGAATGCCTTCTAACATGGAAGCATTTTGTACACTTTTAGATAAAAATTTGCGGGCCGTCAATTCAGACTACGAGGCGAAACGATTCAAAAGCATGGCACTGAAGCAATTGCATTTACAGCCTGTTCCGCAAGGCACCTTTTATAACTGGTTGCGGTCGAAAGGGAAATACGGCGGTCAACACAAAGTGCCCCGCCTTGCTAACGACCGCAAATATGTGGATGAAATTTTGCATTTTTTGGAAGAGAAAGTTTAATCAGGATTTTCAAGATTAAAAGATTTTCAGGATTCAGAAACGAATAAGAATGGATGTGATTTGAAGTCCGACAGCGACTTATCGAAGGGCAATTAAAATGTGAAAACTGTCAGAATCAGGATTTTCAAGATTAAAAGATTTTCAGGATTCAGAAACGAATAAGAATGGATGTGATTTGAAGTCCGACAGCGACTTATCGAAGGGCAATTAAAATGTGAAAACTGTCAGAATCAGGATTTTCAAGTTTTAAAGATTTTCAGGATTCAGAAACGAATAAGCATCAGTTCTACTTGATGACAAGCCGATGCTAATCGAAGGGGTTTAGCCTTTAGAATCCTGCTAATCCAAAAATCCTGCAAATCCTGATTCTGACAAAAAGACAAAAGACAAAATCATGGGCGAACAAAAAGTATCGCTTGTCAAGGATCAGTCGCAAATGCGGAAGTTCATGCGTTTGCTGTTGAATGACGTCAAGGCATTAGAATTCATGTTGGAGAACGACTGGTTTGAAAGCGATGTGACCCGGATCGGCGCCGAACAGGAATTGTGTTTGGTGGATGCTCAGACCTTCAAACCGGCACCCTTGAAGGATGGAGAATTGGAAAAAGTAGTGGATGCTTATGATTGGCTGGAAACAGAACTGGCGCGTTTTAATTTGGAGATCAACCTGACCCCACGTGTATTTGAAGGCAGTTGCCTGCGCTTGTTGGAGGAAGAGATAGCCTATAACCTCACTCAAATCCGAAAAATATTGGATGGCTTTGGTGTAAACACCATTCTCACCGGCATTCTTCCCAGCCTACGACAGTCCGATTTGAATTTGCACAATTTGACACCTAAAAAGCGATACTTCGCGCTGATGGAAGCCATCCAAGACCACTTGGCAGAACGGGCATTCAAGTTGCACCTCAAGGGAATTGACGAATTAAAAATCAGCCACGACTCTCCCATGTTGGAAGCCTGCAACACCAGTTTTCAGGTTCACCTGCAGGTCGCCCCAAAGGATTTCGTCGGCATGTACAATATCGCCCAAGCCCTGGCTGGCCCCGTGATGGCTATCGCTGCCAACTCCCCCCTTGTTTTTGGAAAACGGCTGTGGCACGAGACGCGGATTGCCATGTTTCAGGATTCACTGGATACGAGGCGGTTTGGGGAGCGCGAAAGTAAACCACGGGTGAACTTTGGAACGGGCTGGCTGGAACATTCCATCCTGGAAATTTACAAGGAAGACATTGCCCGGTTCAGAGTGTTGTTAGCGGGGGATAAAGAAGAAAATTCTATTGGACTGATAAAAGAAGGAAAAGTGCCACGACTTCGCTCCCTACAGGTTCACAATTCTACCGTGTATCGGTGGAATCGCCCATGTTACGGTATCAGTAGCAATGGAAAGCCACATCTTCGCATCGAAAACCGGGTTTTGCCTTCGGGGCCTACCGTAGTTGACGAAATAGCAAACGCAGCCTTTTGGCTCGGCGCTATGAAGGGCATGGCATCGGAATGCAAAGACATCACCAAGCACTTGTCGTGGGAAGATGTTCGTGACAACTTTATCAAAGGCGCCCGCTTTGGAATCGATTCAAAGTTCAATTGGTTCGATGAGAAAAAGGTTTCCGTTTGCGATTTGATACTCTCCGAATTGCTTCCCCTTGCCCGCCTGGGGCTTGAAAATCAAAAAGTTGACAAAACCGACATCGACAAATACCTCGGCATCATCGAAGAAAGATCCAAACGGCATACGAATGGCGCCAGATGGCAACTCAGAGCATTTACCAATTTGAAAAAAACGGTCTCCATCGATGAAGCCGTCTCTGTGATGACGGCCAGCATCATAAAAAACCAGGAAAAAGGCATCCCCGTGCATGCTTGGGAACTACCTAAACTGAGCGACCTTAAAGAGTATCGCCCTTCAAAATTGCGCGTTGATGAATTCATGGTCGCAGATCTTTTTACCGTCAGGATGGAGGATATTATTGAGATTGTAGCGGAGATTATGGACTGGCGAAAAATACGGCATTTACCCGTAGAAGATGAAAACGGAAACCTTGTTGGGCTTATCACCTCCCGCCTGCTGCTTCATTATTATTCCCAAAGAGACAGTTCCAATGGTAGCGAAACGACCTTGGTCAAAGACATCATGATTAACAATCCCATCACGGTTCAACCGGGCACTACCATCGTAAATGCCATGCGCATTATGCGGGATAAAAAAATCGGCTGCCTGCCTGTCGTTATCGAAAATGGAGAAGATAAAAAAGAAAAGAAGCTCGTCGGCATTATCACAGTGATGGACTTTCTGCGCATTTCGGGAAGCTTGATCGAACGAATGGAGCGCGAGAAATAAAAATCCCTCCGGCCTTTCTATTTTTGCAGGATGAATGAATTGCAAAAGCTGTACACTGCGAGAGTAGAAAAATTCCAAACCACTGCCCAAAACCTGAAAGCAAAATACAACAAATTTTCCCTTAT
>CAZJYF010000308.1:0-5172 GCA_964549665.1 uncultured Saprospiraceae bacterium | reverse complement strand
GTAGAACCGCCCGTTGATGGTCATCTATTTGAAATACCCGCAGGCTTATTTTCCCTGCCAAATTCTTTAAAAGACTTAAATCTTCCGGTATGGATGCATCAACACAAATGGGTATCTGGTCAAAATTGGGCTGCCGCAAACGAGAGAAGGTTTGCAGCGGGTAAAAAACGCCAAAACGGCGAAAAAAAGGTTTGAAAATACTACCCGGAGTGGACCCCGAAGTGTGAACCACCAATTTATTTTTTATTTCCAGCTTGTCAAGTTCGGTTGCAACTTCCAAAATGGCATCGTCATTTACTGCCAGGACATACAAATCTGCCGAAGTATTTATGGAAAACAATTTATTGGCAAACTTCGCTTGAACTTGCTGAGCTAACTTTTTAGCTTTCAGTTCATTGCGACTGAATACCTGCAAAACATCTTCGCCACATTCGCGAAATTTCCGCGCTAATTGATACCCCACATTGCCCGCGCCAATCATGACTATTTTCATGGATTTAGATTCCGTCAGTTCGTTGTATTTTTCAATAATTGAATTCTTCGCCACATGGCCAAGCCCAAACCGAGCATCATCAACACGGACCCCAGCCAAAAGAGGTTGATGCCTGGAAAAATAATAGCTTCCAAAACGATGTAATCGGTTCGAAGCGATTTCAGCGCAATTTCAACGGGTATGGATTGTACTTTTCTATCCTCCCTTTGGGCAATCATTATCTCGACGGTTTCTTTGTTGGGGTCAATGCTTGTAAATCGGAAATGCAACCCCAATTCCGGTATTTCGTCCTTCAAATTAAAAGGCTGGGTTCCCCGAATCAGATAAACAGGCTCTGCCTTGTTTACGGTTCCCGTTTTCGGGTCATTGACCTGAATCACCGCCCCGACGGCGATATCATCCTTTTCTTTACGGTAACCTGTATGTTGGGGATTTTTATCAAAACCGCTGAATGTAATGCCCAAGCCATTAAAATTGATATCTTCTCCCTTTTTGAAAGTAAATGTCCGGTAATCCAGTTCAGATTCTGGCGTAAAGAGTAGGTTGAAAATGTCTTCCGTAAGCCGGACTTTCATCATCAAATCATTCAGTTGAATGGGGTAAGTATATAATAGGGACCCTCGCAATACGAGTACCGGTTCGGCATAGTAAACGGTGTCTTCTTCCAGATTGTGGAAAGCAATTTTTACCCCGGCCGCTATATCTCCTTCTTGGGGCTGATAATTTCGGTGATGTGGCTGCAGGTTGATGGAAAGGAGGGTTACTTCCGTTTCTAAAATGGTAGTTTTTGCGCCAGTAGTCACTGTATCTCTGATAGTAAAAGGTTTCCCAAGCGGCAAATCAAAAATTTGATATTGGAGGCTATCTTCCTGATTGCGAGCGAATTCGAAGTCTGCCTCCTGCCTTGGCAGGGTGGCGATGTGGGTGAAAATATCTTTTTCCAGGTAGTGTTTGGTGGCGGGGTTGTACGCAGCAATTTTAGTGATTTTGTTGTCGTAGAGAGCGGTTGGTCGGACCGTGAAATTTTCCTTGACGACTCCATTCTTATCCAATTTTTGATAATTGATTTCAAATTGGCGGTCATTTCCAATCATGGTATCCCGAACATAGGTCACCCGATAACCACTCATTAAAATGGGTTTGCCTTTGAACAAAAGGACGTTCCGTTTTAACATTTCCTCATCAAGCAAACCCCGCTGAGCAAAGGGGTTCGTGGAAATGTGTTGCTTATTTAAGCCCGAAGCAACCGTTCCGACAATCATGATTCCAAATCCGATGTGCCCAAATGTGGAAGCTGCAACCTTTAAATTTCCTTTTAAAAAACCGATGAGATAATCCAAATTGGCAAACAATCCAAAATAAGCCGCAAACAGAAGCACAAAAAATTGCCAACCGCTCAATTGGATCCACAAGCTGGTCAACCAAGTCAAAATAGCTGCACTGATGGCAGAAAAAAGGCTGTGTTTGAAAAATTTGGAATATCGCTGTTTCCAGTTGAATTCTTTGAATCGAAGGAACTGGGCAAAGCCGGAAATTAATCCTATGAACACGGCGATCCAAAGTTGGTATTTATTGTAATGCGCAATCCGGTCGGTGATGACAAGCCCGTCAAAATCGGGTTGGAAGAGCTGCACGATTTTGTTATAAACCGGCAAGGAGGTGGAAACCGTAATCATCGCGGCAGAAAACAACAAAACCAAAGCCCCAATAAACATCCAAAACTCTTTGGATTCAACCGATTCTTCCTTTTTAGGGCTTGGAAGCCTTCGGTATTTTACAAAATAAAGCCCTAGCGACAACAGGGTAAATGTCCCAATAAAAAGTATCAACAAACTCTCCAAGCCCATTTCCGTAAAGGCATGAACCGAAGATTCGCCTAAAATTCCACTTCTCGTCATAAAGGTCGAGTAGAGGATTAAAATAAAAGTCAGAATATAAAAAACGTAGGTGCTTCTAATAGAGTAACCGGTATTTTTTGCTACCAAATTGGTGTGGATTCCGGCTAGTAAAACCAACCAAGGCACCAGCGACAAATTTTCGACCGGGTCCCATGCCCAATATCCGCCGAAACTCAAGGCTTCATATGCCCAGGCGCCACCCATCAAAATCCCGGTCCCCAAAATGGCAGCGCTAAATAAGGCCCAGGGCATAGCAGGTCTTAGCCATTCTTTGTAGCGATTGGTCCAAAGCCCTGCAACTGCAAAACAAAAAGGAACGGTGGTGGAGGCAAAGCCCAGAAACAAGGTTGGCGGATGAATGGTCATCCAATAGTTTTGAAGCAGGGGGTTCAGCCCATTTCCTTGAATCAATTTGATATAATCGGCATTATTGAAAAGGGGTATGTCCATCACATCGCGGAGCAATAGTAGGGGGCTACTGCCAATTTTCAGGTCTTCACCAAAATACAAGCCGAGAATCATTACAAAAAGAAAGACCTGCACCAATGAAAGGACAGAAAGAACGGGAGCTTCCCAACTCAGACTAGGGTTGGAAGGAAGGCCTTTGGGGTTGGAAGATTTTGAAAGCGTTTTTATCAAAACTACTCCCAACAACACATGCCAAAACATCCACAGCAGGAAGCTTCCTTCCTGTCCTTCCCAAAAAGCGGAAAAAATGTACCGAAACGGCAAGTCTTCCGAGACGTGGCCCCAAACGTATTGATACTCGAAGTACTTATTTACCATCACGTAAAAAATGGCGCCCATTACGGTAAAAACGCTTATTCCCTGCACAAGAAAAGACAGGCGTCCGATTTTTCTCCAATTGGAAAATTCGGCTTTTTCGGAACGTTGGGTAGCAAAAAAATAGGCTACTGCCGCCAATAAACTGGAAACAAAGCCCAAAACTATCGCAAATTGCCCGATTTGTCCGGGAAGGAGATGCTCTCCGATATAATGAATTTCGTTCATTTTGCTGTGGCTAAATGTCTTTTTCTCCCTCCTTCGATTTGATGTATATCTCCTCATCCTTGTACTTGGATGGGCATTTCATCAGCAGGTCGGAAGCGACGAATTCATCACCCTGCATTTTCCCGGTGATGACGATTTGTTCAGAACGCTCAAAGTCCTGCGGTTTGGCGGCTTTCAGGACTACTTTTCGCTCTATCCCATCATTGTCGCGGACATAAAAACTGAAAAAGTTAGGGTCTTGCTGGGGATTGTAAACCATCTCTTTGTCTTTCGACAACTGGCCTGCAATTTTGACCTTTTCGCCCGTTTTGATGGCATCCTGAAAAGTAGAATAGGTACTCATTTCATCGGCTGCCTGCGTGAGGAGTACGATGGCAAGTCCAATCATGATAATGGCGATGACATGTATTTTTTTCATATCAAAAAATTTAGCGGCATCCTGAATAAAGATTATGCAGCATTCGATTTTAAATCATTCCCATGTAAGAAAAAAATTTCACGCGAATCAAAAAACTGCTTTTTCGTTTGTAAAAAACAACTTCAAAGGTACAAAGATTATCCCCATTCCATTTATTAGTAAAGGAATCTTCACAATATTCTGACTTTTTTTCCAGCTACTATTTATACAAAAAATAGCATTCCAAGCAAAGTAGCATTTCCTGTTCAATTTTGTAATTTTGGCGGTGGTCAGAAAAACATCCACGGAATGGAAGGAATGAATAACACGATTGTCAATTTGCGGGAAGTAAGCGTTTTCCAGGAGGAACAACTCGTATTGAATCGGGTCAATTTAAAAATCACTAAAGGAGAATTTGTCTATCTGATTGGGAAAACCGGAAGTGGCAAATCTAGCCTTCTCAAAATTATTTATGCCGCCTTACCATTAGAAAAGGGTGTTGGAACAATAGCCGGATTCGATTTGAAAAAATTGACTCGCAAAACTATCCCCCTTTTGCGGCGGAAACTTGGAATCGTTTTCCAGGATTTCAATCTTTTATCCGACCGAACGGTCGAAGAAAATCTTTTATTCGCCTTGAAAGCAACGGGTTGGAAAGACAAAAACGCCATGCGGAGGCGGGTTAATGATGTGCTGGACAAGGTTGATTTAAAAGGGAAAAATGGGAACATGCCCCATGCCATTTCAGGAGGGGAGCAACAGCGGGTCGTCATTGCCCGGGCGCTTTTAAATTCTCCCGAAATGATTATCGCAGACGAACCGACGGGAAATCTCGACCCGGAGACCTCCGACGACATTCTGCTTTTACTTCGCAGACTGGCTCAAGAAAATGACACCGCCGTTCTTTTCGCCACCCACGATTATCGAATTTTGGAAAACTTCCCTGCCCGGATTATTCGCTGCAACGACGGCAAAGTGATTGATGAGGAGGATATTATTCTGTGAGAATAAATTGAATATCGTACCGGACCCACTTTTACATTTTTAATCCACATCCGGAAATAATGAAGAGATTCTTAAAACTTTAGATATCCATGTAAGTTTGTCTATTGCTTTCTGTTAAAAAAGTTTTCGGAGAGGAACTCTAACCACAGTGCCATTACTTTTTTTCAGTTTTATGTAACCCACTAATCCCCTTTCCCTGCACCAACGTCAAATACCGGTCTGCAGCAACGTTTTCATAAAGGTCGGTTGTCCCATCCGACCATCGAATTTCCAGCCGGTCTATTTGTTTCTCATCGCCCAGCCCAATGTGTATTCGAGGGTCGTTGTTGGAAAGGTAGCTCGTGGCCCATTGATTTACAAAGACTTGT
>CAZJYF010000307.1:0-5173 GCA_964549665.1 uncultured Saprospiraceae bacterium | reverse complement strand
CTTCGTTGCCTGCAATGCGAAACAGCCAAGCCGAAAAGGGCACTCCTTTGAAGGCGTAATTTCCCAGGCGTTGCAAGGCTTTCAGGAAAACTTGAGAGGTGATGTCTGCCGTCAGATGTTCGTCTGCGGTTCGCCGGTGTATGAACCGGAAAATCAGTTCAAAGTACCGTTCATACAAAGGGCGAAAGTGCAGTGGGTCTCGTTGGGCAGCTTGAATTTCAAGCCACTCCGCCTGCATAGTCTCTTGAGAAACAGTCTGACGATAAGGCTTCATTTGCAGGTCGTTTTTCACAAGGATACGACTTATTTGTAAATTTGAGAATTGCAGGCTTCGCAATTTGTGGGTGTTATTTAACCTAAACTTTTGGCGAACAATTTCGGAAAACCTCTTTGCCTGACCGTTTCAAGGACATAATGTGATTGTTGAAAAAAGATACAGTCGGGAGAAAGCTATTCCGAGCCCTTGTGTGAAAAAAAGTAGGAAGCAGTTTATGAAACATACCGTACTTTTTAAGTAATTTGCTGTAATTTTGTCAGCAAAATGATTTTATCGGTTTCGAAATTAACGTCTTTAGCGCGTCCAAAAAATTTGAAACCAACACTTACCCATATTAAAATTTATCAATAATGAAACTCTTTCAAACCATTCTCATTTTGACCGGATTGCTGTTTGGCTTGTCGTTGAATGCACAATCTTCGCTGAGAAAGGCAAACAAGCAGTACGATTTGTATGCCTTCAATTTGGCTGTCAAATCATACCGGATGGTTCTAGATAAACAACCAGACAATGTGGAAGCTTTAGGGAAAATAGCCGATTGCTACCGGCATTTGAACCAAATGAATGTGGCGGCAAAATATTACGCACAGGCAACCAAATCTTCCGATGCCGACGAGCTGTTTCTCTTTCAATACGGATTGGTTTTGAAGGCTCTTGGGCAATATGACGAGGCGCGGCGTCTCTTTCTTCAATTCGCGCAAAAGTTTCCTGTGCGAGGCAATCAGTATGCAGAAAGCTGTGTATTTGCGAAAGCCAAAATAAACGCCCCTTTTTCTTATCAGGTGAAGAATGAATTTGCCAATTCCGCCGCCGCCGATTTTGGGGTGGCTATGCTGCCGGATGAGCGCGTGGTTTATGCTTCGGGAAGAACGGACATTCTCCCTCCAGGCAGTAACAGCAACTCCTTTTCCCGAACGGCAAATAATCAACTTTTTATTTCAGAAAGAGACAAAAACGGCTTCCTGAAAAGGCCCGAATTGTTGCGCGCAGCTTTTGGCCACAAGTCAAATGAGGGTCCCATTGCCTATTCCCCCGACGGGAAATGGGTGGCCATCACAAAAAACAACTTCGTGGATGGCACGCGGCAAATTCCTTCCAGTGGGATGGAGTTGAGCCTCTTCATTGCGGAAGCCGATAAAACCGGCAATTGGAGTAATCCCGTGGCTTTCCCCTACAACGGTTCGGGCTACTCGACTGGATTCCCCGCTTTTTCGTCCGACGGCAAAGCCCTCTATTTTGCTTCCGACGGACCAGATGGATTGGGGGGGTTCGACATTTATGTGTCCTACCGCCTGGGTAATACTTGGTCGGCCCCGGAAAACCTGGGACAAGTTGTCAATACTCAAGGCAATGAAATCACCCCTTATTTCGATGGAACTTCCCTCTATTTTGCCTCCGATTGGCATCAGGGTTTCGGCGGTTTCGATATTTTCAGGGCAGAACAGACCAACGGAAGTTGGAGCAGCATTTACCATTTGGGTACCGGAGTGAATTCTTCCAGAGATGACTACGGATTCGTATTCAATCGTTCCCGCAACTTGGGTTATTTCGTGTCGAACCGCCTGAGTGGAAAAGGGGCGGAAGATATTTATCGAGTGACAAAGGATGCCAATTCCATAGTGATAAAAGTAATGAACGCTTCTGATAGTCAGCCAATTGAAGCTGCCGAGATCGATTTTTCTGATTGCCAGGAGGGCATTTTTAAAACTGATGCTTCGGGTATCTACAGCTTTCGCTTGATGGAGGATTTAGATTGCAAGGCTGTTGTACGAAAGGAGGGTTATGCCCCCAAATCATTTAGCCTCTCTCCTACCAATCTGGTGAAAAATCGGAGCGTTGAAATTTTGCTCGTCAAAGAGGGAGAATTGTACCGCGGAAAAGTGGTCAATCGGAACAACGGAGGGGCTTTGGAAGACGTCCTCGTACGCGCCGCTAATTCTGCAACAAATAAAATAGTGGAAACCCGTTCTAATAAAGAGGGTGAATATTCCCTTCCTATGCAACCCCAGGCTTCTTACGTGGTTCGTTTTTCCAAAGCCGGGTTTATTGATTTGAATTGGACGGTTTTGACCGGCGGCGAAAGCGACGCCAAACTTTTTGAAACGGTTACCCTCCAGCCTTCGGGAACCTACGTTGGAGATGGTGCTTCGGAGAAGGAAAAAAAAGGGGAGACGATTGGCTTCAATCAGGATAAAGCACCAACGGAAGGCTTTGCTGTTCAGGTTGCCGCCTTAGACGAGGGTAAAGCCTTTGATATGTCTCCCTTCGAACGCCAACTAGCCGAAATGGGCAACGTATATTCGTATCGGGAAGGGGGCAAAAATAAAATCAGGGTGGGAATCTTTTCTTCCAATGAAGAAGCTAATAAAGCAAAGCGCCTAATCCGAGCTAAAGGCTACAAACAAGCCTTCCTCGTTCCCCAAAATACAGCCGGCCTGACCGATAAAATTATCGGCGGCTCCCAAATTGAACCCAAAACCGACACCTCCGCCTCAACGAAAGAAGGAACTGCCCCAGCCGCCACCTCCAACTACCAGATTCGGTTAGCTGCCTACAAGAACCCCCGTTTTTTTGACGAAACTAAAGTAAGCGATATGGGCGAAGTGGAAAGCTACCGCAATGGGGAATGGACAATCATGCTATTGTCCGGCTTCGAAACCAAAAAGGAAGCCGACAGGGCCCTGCGACAAGTAAAAGCCAAAGGGTTTCAAAGTGCCTATATCGTCCGGGAAGAGAATGGGGTGTTGAAGAAAGTGAACTGAAATTTTAGGGAGTGTTCAAAGTTACTATTTACAAAAATCAAGATTCATTATTTTTTTTTAATACTATCAACTCGTAGGACATTAGCTCAATCTCTCATTCGATGTGATGTGGATATGCATCTCCAAAGATTATTAACAGAAAAACCAAAGATTGCTGATAAATGGAGAGAGATTGAAGAATTTATACATAATTGGATAAGAGAGCATGGAAATGAGTTTGCTTTTTTTGATTTGGCAAAACTTGCTCCGTTTTTAATGGCACAACTTTATCCGATACGAGTGGCACAACTTGCCCCGTTTTATCCATTCCTCCACCTTCGTGCGTTGTGCAACCACAGCCTGCTCTGAACCATTTCGGGGAGCAATTCCGTTTTTTTTATCCATGTCCGGTGCGAGCGTTGGGCTAAATCTTATACGAAAGTTTAAAAACTAAGGTTCGGGGCTGTATGAATGTCCTCGTATCAGTAATAATAAATTGATTAAACGAATTTTCATTTTTAAGTGTCACATCAAAAATATTTTCAACCTCGGCTTCAAAGCCCAAAGGACTATCTTCTTTATTGTAATATAGTGATGCATTACCTATCTGAAATATATTTTTAGTATTTTCTTCTTTGTTTTTATATAAGGTGTAGTTATAGTCTGCCTTTAAAATAAAACCGTTTAAAAAATCATATTGCAGCAGTGCAAAAGGGGTTGTTTGTATAAATTTATTTTGAAAGGAATCAGAAGAAAAATTGCTAAAATATTGAGTAATTCCCATTTCCAGGTTAGGGTAGCTTTTAAAAGATGTTTCCGTTTTAAAAGTGTACCCGTATCTTTTAGATTGGTAATTGGCAATCTCATTATTGATGTTTCTAGAATAATCTGAAAAAGAGGCATTTCCTTTAAGGGTAAATTTAAGTTTATTTATATTTTTTGAAAAAGAGGCATTAATTCCAAGAGTATTTTCAGGAAAATCCGTGTAAACAGAGGAATTAATTTGATCAATTCCTTCAATAATGGTCGTGTTTCGTATGGAACGTACTTTTTTGGCATAGTTAATACCCGCATTATAAAAAAGTCCTCTCACTAGATTGAATCTATAATAATTTAATGAAGCCTGATGTGTTAAAGCGTTTTCAAGTTCACCGCTTCCACGGTACAAACTGTTAAATCCCCGTAATCGTAAACGATTGGCAAAAAAGGAGGCATCGTTAAAACGAGAAGTTAAATTGTATTTAAAGTTAAATTTTTCGGAATTCTTTATGTCCCATTTTATAGATAATTCTGGCAATAGTTGTGATTTCGAAATGGTAGATTGTTTTTCTTCAAATTGCTTGGTATTCCAGTAATAGAGATGATATACCAAGCCAGTCTTGAAAGTAACATCACCTGTTTTTGCTTTATACTGAAATCCTACAAACGGGTCGTTTAACCTGAAAATCGTTGAATTGTTAAAGCCAGCATCCCGGAAACTTATGGATTGTTCACCAAATAATTGCGAGTCTAAAGTATTGTATTCTTGCTTAGAAAAATTATACCCCAAAATAGGGTAGATATGATTAAAATCATTGAGTATCCAATAATGTTTTATAACGAGGGAGAGATTGTAATTTTCGGATTCAACTTTTTGCAAAATGTTGGAAAGACCTTCTCCTTTTACAGGAATGATATCAGTAAAAATAGGCTCTGTAAATAGCCATGAGCTATTGCTGTTAGTTTTAGTAACCCGAAAATCTGCTCTTAAAGTTGTCGTGTGCTTGCTTGAAAATTGTTTACTGTATCCTAAGTTTTGAATAATTTCCCAAGAAACTGGTTCTTGCCGTGTGTTTACCCTATTCATGCCCGACAAAATCAATGATTCCAATTGTTCGGTTGAGCTACCTTTTGAGGTTTTAAATACAGTTTTGAAACTTATATCTTCTTTTGCATTAGGAATATAATTGAGCTCGACTTTGTTTAATGAAAAGAAATTATCTGACTCAGTTGTAGTAGTTCGGTTTTCTACATTAAAAATTTGATCTTCAATAAGGTAGGTATTGGTGTTTTCTACTCTGGTTTTTGTAGTACTGGCATCAACAATGCTGTAAGCATTAAGTCTGGTTTTAGGGGAGAGTTGTTGCGCTATATTAAAAGCCCAAAATTGGTCTTG
>CAZJYF010000306.1:0-5174 GCA_964549665.1 uncultured Saprospiraceae bacterium | reverse complement strand
GCTTTGCAATGCAACGAACTACTTCTGCCTTGTTTAATACTAAATTTTTTCAATGAAGATTTCAAAAAAAATTCTGCTTCATGGTTCATTATTAAAAACTAATCCTTTACCTTTGCGCACCATTTTTAGAAAAAAGTAATTCGTAAATTATAATTTGTAATTCAATATGGCACAGCATCAATCTGCAAAAAAGAGGATTCGCCAGGATGAGAAGAAGCGCTTGCGCAATCGCTACTACAAGAAGTCGGCACGTACGGCAATTAAAAAGCTGCGCGAAATGACCGAAAAGGAAGAAGCTGAAAAGTTTCTGCCAAAAGTGATTAGCATGATTGATAAATTGGCAAAGAAAAATACCTGGCACAAAAATAAAGCCGCCAATCTAAAAGGCAAACTTACCCAAGTAGTCAACAATTTGTAAGTAAGTTTTCTGACTTCATTTCAAATTTGACGTTTTGAAAAAGAAAGTGTATCCCGGAGATATCCGGAATACACTTTCTTGGTTTTGGGGTGGATCAAAGGATGTGCCCACCTATTGCTAACTGACCGTGGTACTATAAATTATAAAAAAATGCCACGGCAAAAGCAATGACCGTCAAGGTCATCCCAACCATAAAAACGCTGTAACAAATGCGCAGTCGGCTGAACTTGGCACCGAGCGCTTTCCCCAGGAAATACAGGTCCAACACAATCGAATCCTCCAGCAATAACTCATCTCCAAGCACCTGCCGCATCCCTTCGCGGTACTCCTCGAGGCTCATTTTATAAAAATTTCCGAAGAAAAAAAGATTGATGGGTTCCTTGCCTATAGCCGTCACATTGCTGCTGCCAACCGTTCTTATGGGGCGCGTAGCGAGGGTGGCAAAAATGATGGAAATCACGCAAGTCACCAACAAAATCGAGGCCGGGATGAGCAAAAACATGTTGCCTTTGATGTTCGTAGCCAACAAGGGCATGGTGATGGTAATTATCAAGGCATTGATACTCAGCATGATATTCGATTTGTTGTCAGCGATATTGGTCAGGTCAATATGATTGCGCAGGGAAGTTTTGAACATCATTTGCGCACTCCGGCTATCGGCGATGCGATTAGCCTTCTTCTTTTTTTTTGTTTTCTTTTCCAACCTCTTTTTTAAAATTTTTAAACTCGCCCGTTTGTCCTCACCGAATAGGGACTGTGCTTCTCCGGTAAAGAAACGGTGTTTTTTCCAAAATTGAATATTGTTTTCAAGACATTCCACGTCTTCCATCTCCAGTCCACAAAACACCTTCCACTCATGTCGCAACTTCTCCGATTTTTCGATATAACTGCCGTTGCGAAAGTTATTAAAATCGGCGTCTTTGATTATCTTTTGCAGTAAAGTTCGCGGCTCTTCGTTTAACTTGGTGACTTCGATACACGCCAAAACCTTTTCAATTTTTTGCTGCGGATAGTGCGCTTCTTTTAAAAAGTTCGCGGCAATTTCTTTACTCTCCTCCTCGTGTCCATGATATCTTTTCGTAAAGCCCGCGTCGTGAAACAAAGCGGCCAAGGCCAAAATTTCCAGGTCATCCTCTTCCAGACGGTAGTGTTCTCCCAAAATCAGGCTGGCCTCTAACACCGACAAGGTATGTTTGAGGTTATGGTAACGATGGTCAGTCGTCAACCCCTTTTCAAGCAGTTGAGTTACATATTTTTTTGCATCCTTAACAACAGCACTCTTCATTCGTTCCAAATTTTGGCATCCGCAAATTTTAAATAAGCCTGCCTCATAAATTGCCCTTTTCAAGTGGAGGGCCCGAAGTGGCTACCTCCTACATTATCAATCATTCAAATAGGACATATTCTTCGTTTCCAATAGAGGTTGTTTCATACATACGCATGTATAAAACCCGATTTGCAAAATTTTCATAATTTGGTAAATCTATAACTCGCTGATTATAAATTTGCTAAATATTTAATATTTCGCAAATTAACGCCTCAAGAAGTCTTTTACATACGTATATATGAGACAGCCTCAAATTATCAAAATCCTACCAAACCCCCATTTGATTCAAAGCCTCCCGCAACTGCTGAGGCGATTCAAAATGAATCCCTTGCAATCCAACTGCCTGCGCCCCTTTCACATTGATTAAATTGTCATCTATGAAAACCGCCTTTTCGGCTAGGACGGCGTAGCGACGTAGGAGAATCTCATAAATTTCGGGCTTTGGCTTCATCGTCTTTTCCTGTCCGGAGACCACGATGCCTTCAAACCACTCTAAAAACCCAAAGCGCTTCCTGGCTATGGGAAAGGTTTCCTGAGACCAATTGGTGAGGGCTAAGAGACGATGCGAATTGGATTGCTTTAATTGTTCCAAAATGGTGACGGATTCCGCTACGGCCTCCCCCAACATCTCTTCCCACCTACCGTAATAAGCCTCGATTTCCCTCTCATATTCCGGATGTTGCGAAATCAACAGATTCGTAGCTTCTTTCAAAGGTCGCCCGGCATCTTGTTGCAAATTCCATTCAGGCGTACAAATATTTTCAAAAAAGAAATACATATCTTCCTCTTTTTCAAAAATACGCCGGTAAACATATTCCGGGTTCCAATCAATAAGCACCCCGCCTAAATCAAAGATTATGGTATCGAGTCGTCCGTTTTTTTCCACTTAATTTCCGCTTTTTGTGATAGCTATAGTTCACACCATGTAACCCAAACTTTAAACCCGGCAAAGCAGATTTTCCACCGTTTCGCCAAGTTTCCGGAAGGTTGTAATTGTCAGCTAAAAATAGGTAATAAATTCCGAATAATTCAAGCCAGAATTTTGGCAAGTAATTTGCAAGTTTATTTTAGGTTTCCCCACCCAATAACAACTCTTTTCCGATTCTACCTCCCTGCAATTTATAATTTATGCTCCTCATAAGTTTTCAATTACCATCAATGAACTATTAAAAACTATGAAAAAGAAGACCACAAAACTCATCATTGTAGCCCTGATGGCACTTACCAGCGTTCCTACATTTGCCCTCAACTTCCCACCAAGCAATAATCCGGATGTTGACAATGCCGATGACCACCTCGTCGTAGTCCGGAATAATTCTTTGGTTTTCGATACGGTAAAAAAGGACAAAACGGCCAACCATCAGGAAGTGGCCAGCATCGTTTCCCAGCCAGAATTTGGGAACGTCATCATCAACGACAAGGAGACCCTGACTTATATTCCCAACGAAGGCGTCTGCGAAGAGTCGGATCGTTTTTCCTATCTCCTTCTCACCGACAAAGGGATGGACACCGTCGAGGTAGTCGTAGATATTCTTTGCGAATCCCTGACCATCATCAGCGGGTTTTCCCCAAACGGGGACGGGGTGAACGACACCTTCACCATCCTCGGCATCGAAAATTATCCAAACAACATCCTGACCATTTTCAACCAATGGGGCGAACAGGTCTATTTCAGAAGGGGGTACCAAAACGATTGGAACGGCAACAAATTTGCTTCCGAAGACCTATACTTCTACGTCTTCAATGATGGAGAAGGGCAGTTTTATTCGGGTTATCTGCAAATCCGAAATTGAGCAGAGAGGGTTTGAGCTTGAAATTGTTGATGGGTTCGGTCGCTATACCGACCTCAGCAATCTCAACATTTCACCCTTGCCCGTTTTTTCGCAATATCCGCAATAATGACTTCCCCATGGTGGCGCGTATTTTCGATGAACAGCTTGCTAGTGTGTAAGCCAGCTTGAATGACCCCGGCGAAATAAACGTTTTGCATATTAGTCTCATAGGTCTCCGGATCCATCACAGGGGTACGATACCTATCATCCAAAAATTGTAAACCGAGTTTTTCAAAAAATGGGTAATCGGGTCGGTAGCCCGTCATCGCCAAAACGAAATCATTTTCCAGGAGGATTATGCCCTCCGGACTTTGAAGCAGCACCCCTTTGGGTCGAATCTCTTTGACAAGGGTGTTGAAAAAAGCTTTGATAGCCCCCTCCTCGATGCGGTTGACAATATTCGGTCGAATCCAGTATTTCACCTTCTCGTAAATCGTATCTTCCCGGATTGCCATGGTCACTTCCGCCCCTTTGTAATACGTCTCCAAAGCCACATCACAGGCAGAATTCGCCCCTCCAATCACCAAAACTTTTTGCCCGACATAGGGATGTGCATCATCGTAATAGTGCTTGACTTTCGGCAAATTTTCGCCTGGAATATGGAGCAGCCGCGGCAGGTCGTAAAAGCCCGTTGCCACCACCACCGACTGCGTCAAATATTCTCCTTTGGAAGTGATTATTTTATAATGACCGCCTTGGCAGGGTTCCATTTCAAGCACCTTTTCGTACAGCCGGGTTTTTAATTTTCCACTTTCCACGATGCGCCGGTAATATTCCAAAGCTTCGCGGCGGGTGGGTTTATCGCTATGCGAAATAAAGGGTACATCGCCAATTTCCAGGTTCTGCGAAGTGGAGAAAAAGGTCATGTTGGTCGGGAAATGGTAAATGGAATTGACCAACACCCCCTTTTCAATTACCAAATAGCTCAGCTTATGCTTTTCCGCTTCAATGGCACAACACAATCCCGCAGGTCCCGCACCAATGATAATTAAGTCAAATGCTTCCATCCTTGGGTTAATAATTTTTACTCTTTTGGTGGAACATGAAATATCTTTGCTCCTCAAAGATACCACCTCCCTCATTTCCCTTTCGCCATCTTCATTTCTGAATGGTAATACAAAGAAAACCATTCATTCGACAAGGCCATTGCAAGATGGACAAAAAAAGCGATCCAGATGGTTTGAGTCTGAAAAGTAAGCAGGCAAAGTACCAAGCCCAATGGGATGGCACCTGCGGTTTCTTTGATTCCTTTCGGAACATGCACCAGCGAATAAATGGCGACATTGACGGCTATTGCCAACCAAAGTCCCATTGCCCGTTCACAGGCGAAAAATAAAAAACCCCGAAAAAGAAATTCATAAGCCAGGAGATAAGCAGCCCAGCTTACGGCACTCCCTAAGACGAGTTTTTTGCTCCAGTTCGACACTCGAATTTGGGGGTACTGACGGAGGTTGTCTTCTTTGCGGGCGGCGATAGCATTCATAAGGATGACAACCGCCCCGAGTCCGGCGGTCCACAAAAAGGTCTGTTTTCCATTTTTAAACGCAATGCCAAAATTTTCCAAAGGAAGTTCCAAAATTTTCCAAATCGCCAGGAG
>CAZJYF010000305.1:0-5175 GCA_964549665.1 uncultured Saprospiraceae bacterium | reverse complement strand
TCTCGTTTGGCCAATAGGGACTCGTCCAGTTGAGGGAATGCGTGAGGTCGAGAACTTGGAGGTCACCCGAAAAAAGTCGTTCAAAGCGGCTGGGAGATGGCTGATTTACCAGCTCCTTCTTTTCTGTTTTTGCAGAATTACTATTTTCCTTCTCTGAGGTAGATTTATTTTCACAAAAGGAAAAAACAGAAATAAAAAGGATAGAAATCAAAATTTTATTCATAAAAATTCATCTTTGTTGTGTTTTCAACGAATTGACAAATGTATCGAAAAACACTTTAAAAAAGGCTTACTTCATGACCACATCACCCATTTTTTCCAGCCAGGCAAAGTGCCAACCCCTCCAATCCAACAATTGCAAAAGCAGGAAACACCTCCCCCTAACCTTGGGTTTTTTTATAATGTGCCTGCTTCCTCTCATCGCCCAACGGACCGCGATCCCTTCGCCGGAGGATGTCCTCGGTTTTAAAGTTGGCGCTGATTTTCATCTGGCCACTTATGATGAATCGTTGGAATATTTCAAGAAACTCGATGCGGCGAGTGACCGAATAAAATTGGTGGAAGTAGGTCGGACCTCCGAAGGTCGTGCCTGGTATTTTGCCCTCATCTCCTCCAAAGAAAACCTGGAAAATGTGGAACACTACCGGGAGATTGCCCAGCAATTGGCGCATCCTGCAGGGCTTTCGGATGAAGCCGCCAAGCGGTTGGCGAGGGACGGGAAACCCCTCGTCCACATCGACGGAGGGCTTCATGCCACGGAAGTGGCGGGGGCGCAACACACGATTCAACTGGCTTATGACCTGGTAAATGGCGCAGAAGACCCGAAGATAAAAGCCATCCTCGATAATGTCATCCTGCTACTATGGCCTTCGCTTAATCCCGACGGACAAAATATCGTGGCGAATTGGTATCAGTCGAATGTTGGGACCCCTTATGAAGTAGCGCCACTGCCGAAACTTTACCAAAAATATATCGGCCACGACAACAACCGGGACGCTTACATGCTCAACATGATCGAGTCCCGCGTCATCGCCCGCAACTGGCGGCACTGGGAACCAAACATCATTTATGTGCACCACCAATCTTCCCCTTTTCCGACCCGCATCTGGCTACCTCCTTTTGCCGAACCAATTGCCTCGCAGGCGCCTCCGCTTATTTCGCGGGAGGTCAATATGATTGGGATGGCCATCGCACAGGCATTGGAAACGAATGGGCAGAAAGGGGCCGTCCACATGGGGACGGGTTTCGATGCCTGGTATCCAGGTTACGTTGACTACATGCCCGTTTTGCAAAATATTCCTTCCTTTTGGACGGAAACGGCCTTGTACCGCTATGCTACCCCCCATTTCTACACGATAAATGATTTTCCAAAAGACAGAAATGGGCTTCGGGCGGAGTCCTTATATTCCAGTCCCTGGCAAGGCGGGTGGTGGCGGTTGCGCGATGCGGTTGACTATATGGAAACTGCCTCCCTCGCGGTGCTTGACTACGCGGCAAAATACGGGGAAGTATTGCTTTACAACCGCTATCAAGCCGCCCGGAATACGATTCAAAAATACGAGGAGGAACCTCCCTTCGCCTATTTCATTCCCCAACAACAGTGCGACCCGGTGCGGGCGGTTGAACTACTCCGTCGCCTGGCTTTTAATGGCGTGCGTATTGCCCAATTATCCAAACCGGTGACCTTTGAAGGCATCGCCTACCCCAAAGGGACTTGGGTCATTCCCATGAACCAGGAATTTGCAGAACTAGCCCGCCAAATTTTGGAGGTGCAATCTTACCCGGATTTGCGAGAATTTCCGGGAGGCCCACCCGAACAACCCTACGATGCTGCCGGATGGACCCTCCCCTACCTATTCGAACTGAAAGTGAATGCTGCAGCATCCCCCCTGACGAAAGAATTAAAGGATGCAATGGTACTGGTAAATGGAGATTCCAAGGATTGGAAAAAGGACGACGGCACAGATGCCAGTTCCATAGATTTTGTCCCTGAGCTGGGGTTTAATTCCAATTCGGTGGCTGCAGGCATCCTGCCTCCCACCGCAAATCTCGGCGGATCCGGACCCAACCTTTTACTTGACCCCAAAGAAAACAATGCCTTTCGCGCCATCGCCGATGCCTTGAAAGCCGGTGGTACCGTTCGTTTCCAGAAGGGAAAGCGGGGGAAATATGTCATCAGCGGCATTCCCAAATCGGCTTTTAATCAATGGAAAGATGACCTTGCTTTAAATGGCGAACTGACCGGTGCGACGGGAGGGGCTAAAGTAGCCCAACGCATCGGCATCTACCGTCCCTGGACTGCCAGCATGGATGCCGGTTGGACTCGTTGGTTGTTGGAAAATTTTGGTTTTCAATTTTCAAGTCTGCGAAATGGCGACTTTCAGGCAGGCAGCCTAAGCGAGCGCTTTGACGTAATTTTGATTGCTTCCGAACGCCCGAAAACCATCAAAGAAGGCTACAAAAAGGGCTTGGTTTCGCCCCGATATGCGGGTGGCTTGGGGGACCAGGGCATCCACCATCTCGACGAATTTGTCCGCAATGGGGGCACCTTGGTCTGTCTGAACCAAAGCAGCGACTTTGCGATTGAAGCACTGCACCTTCCGGTAAAAAACGTCGTCGCCGAATTAAAACGGAAAGACTTTTTTACCGGCGGTTCCATTATGGAAATAGAAACTGACCCAAGCCATCCCGTCATGGCGGGAATGCCTTCCAGGGCGGATGTTTTTGTGTCGCACAGCCCCGCTTTCACGACCCTCGAAGGATTCCAAGGCCAAGCCCTGGCAAAATACCGGAAACAAGGTTCCCCCCTGCGGTCGGGTTACCTTCTGGGCGAGAAATATTTGCAGGGATTTGCAGCGGCCCTCGACGTGCAGCACGGAGATGGACACGTCATCCTGTTGGGCTTCCGGCCTCAATGGCGAGGGCAGACTTTCGGCACTTTCCGCGTGCTCTTCAACTCGGTTCTTTTTGGTGGGGATTTATCCAAAGGCGGTTACGGAAATCCAAAATTTTGGAAGGCTCCTCCTGAGAAAAAGAAAGAGGAGAAAGAAGGGAAAAAAGAGGTCGGAAAATGAAAGCACACTCAGTTGCGGTTTATAAATATTTATGAAGTTTTGCTTCCAAGGGGTCATGACCCCTTGGACAAAAATTCCCTTTAAATGTAATTATTGTCTATATTTCCCTAACAAGCAATTCGCTGAACCCTCTTGCAAAAGTATAAAATATGAAACCCCCTTTCTTCGCTTTCCTCCTGGGCATCCTTTCTTTTTTTGCTTTGCCTTTTGCCATTTCACAAGATTCGGTAGCCCTTCAATTTACCAGCAATCAAGACAAGCAGCAAAGTCTTATGGATTGGTTGAGAAGTGAGGAAATCGCCGAAATGCGGTTGCTGACGGATATCGAAAACTTAAAAGAAGAGCGGCAAAAAAGGGCGTACCAACCGGCATTGCTCACTTTTTCAACCAAAGGAGTCCCTTTCATTCAGGAAGTAAAAGTGAGGGCACGCGGAAAATTTCGCTGTATGATTTGCGATATCCCCCCCTTGAAGCTTAAGTTTTCAAAAAAGATGCTCCGGGAAGCCGGCTTTGCCAAATTCAACAAACTCAAACTGGTTGTCCCCTGCCAAAACGCCAAGTTTTATCAACAAATAATCTTTAAAGAGTACTTGGTTTACCGGATGTATAACCTACTCACAGAAAAAAGTTTGCGGGTTTATTTGACGAAAATCGAATTGCAAAATGAAGAAACCACCGGCAAACCGCTAACTTTCCACGGCTTCTTGATAGAAGCCAAAGAAGAACTTTCCGCCAGGCTAAATGCCACCACCTTTGACACGCTGAATATAAAACCCACTGATTTGTCCCAATTGGACTACAACCGCTTTCAGGTCTTCCAATTTATGATTGGCAATACGGATTGGATTATAGCCACCTCGCACAATTTGGAAGTAATTCAAACAGATGACAAAAGCCTTATTCCCGTTCCGTATGATTTCGATTTTTCCGGGATGGTCGCTTCGGATTATGCCACCCCTCATCCTTTCACACCCTTGAAATCCGTGCAGGAACGCTTTTTCATGGGCAATGGAAAAAGCCCGCTAGAACTGGAGCAAACTTTTACCATTTTTAGAGAAAAAAGGACCGCCTTATTCGACTTGATAAAAACCTTTGATGGGCTCGGGAAAAAAGAGAAAAAAAAGATGACCGCATTTCTCGAAGCCTTTTATGACATTATTGACGACCCTCAAAAAGTACGCAAATATTTTATCGAAAAGCCCGCATTTATGCCGGCGCTCTTTTGAAATTTGAAATCATCGAAATGATTG
Organism: uncultured Saprospiraceae bacterium; assembly: GCA_964549665.1. GTDB lineage: Bacteria > Bacteroidota > Bacteroidia > Chitinophagales > Saprospiraceae > CAZJYF01. The sequence goes on along the minus strand of CAZJYF010000305.1, from coordinate 851 downwards.
AAAAACCCATTGATCACATTTTCAGAATTATTGCATTGATTTTCCTTTTTAATGGTTGCCTCGAAGCACAAAATTCAATGGTTAACCCTGGTGAAAAAGGAGAGGCTAGCAGTCAGCCCATCAAATACTTCGATGCGCATAACAGGCAGATTAGCAAGTCTGAATTCGATAAAAAATTATCGACCCGGGATTACTTCAGGATTCCGGGAGACTCAATCAATCATCAGAAATTAATATTCCGGGAAGAAACGGGGCAAATTCAAAATGTAGAAAGGCTTTACGAGCTTGTTAAACAAACAATCAACAAAAAAATAGATGTCTCCAAACCGTTGGTCGTCATCTACTATCCGGGCAAAGACAGATGCAATTCAGGTGGCACCGCTACCAAAACAACAACGACAATTTGGTACCGTGACCTCGAATGGGGATTGAAGAGAATAGCTAAAGTGAAGCCTATTTACATTTACAAAAGTGACGAGGGACTTGAAAGATATCGCGGAATAAAAACCTGGCGTAAAGACCCTGAAAACACTTTTGAACAATTATTTTTTGAACATAAATACCCTTGCGGCAGCTTTGTTGTCATCTCTAAAACAGGGGAATACATAAGCTACTTCGGGGAGTACCCAATGGAGTTTGTGTGGGAAGCAACCAAAATTTTGACAGAATAAAAACGCGTTTCAATAAAATAAAAACTGCATTGGAAGTGCAGTTTGTTCAAACCGTCTAAAACAAAAAATATGAAAATTATTCATTTTAATCTGGTTTTGGCTTCAATTGTAATTTTATCCTTGTCAGAACTAAGAAGTCAAAATATTGATTTTCAAAAACATATAAAATGGGATACCATT
>CAZJYF010000304.1:958-5178 GCA_964549665.1 uncultured Saprospiraceae bacterium | reverse complement strand
CTGGGACAACGCAATACCCAATATCTGTCTCTCGGTTTGCAGGCCTCCATCGGACAGCGAAACGTCAACTACGCCAACATCACTTTCGACGACCAATTCAACGGCATCAGCGGTTTCACCGACCCCACGGCAGAAGTTCTACCGGAAAACAACTTCTCCTATTCCGATTTGACCGTCGGTTTGAATTACACCTACACGCCCAAACACCGAACCGGCATTTTCGTCGGTTTTGCCATCCACCATTTCCTGCAACCCTCGGTGAGTTTTTTCAAAAAAACCAACCAGGATGACCAAAATGTTCCCGAAAATAATTTGCTGATAAAATACTCCGGGCAGTTGAGTTTCCGCTTTCCGTTAGCCGAAAAAATTCAGATTCTTCCCCGCGCCATCTTTTCCAAACAGGGCCCCTTTCTCAAACTCGATTCGGGTTCAAACTTCCGCTTTACCATCGACGAAATCAACAGCATTGCCCTCCAACTCGGAACGTATCTGCGGTCGGTGACGAATGAAGACAGCAGTTTCACGGTCAGCGATGTGGTCGGTTTGGTGGGAATTGAATACAAAAATGTACTGCTTGGCCTGAGCTACGATTTCAACCTCGACTCCTTTTCATCATCACAGCCCCGGCAAGGTGCCTTTGAAATTTCCATCGCCTTCCTCGGAAATTCCAGCGACGATTTGATTTTGTGCCCCAAATTCTAAGCTTGTTGGCTTGCAAAGGTCACCCAAAATTTTCGCTACAGAAAATCGGTTTGTTTGTGGCAGCTTGTGAATGGTTTGATATTGTTCGTCATTAGAAAAAATCGGAATCGATGTTCTAAGTCTGCGTTTCGAGGCTTATATAACAAGCTTCTCATGTCGTCCCGGACAACTTTAACATTTGGTGCCAATTCTATGGACTTTACAAATCGGGAGAACATTAATAATGTTTTTGCGAACCCCAAAATATAGCAAGCTAAGCATTTCCTCGATTTTGGTCATTCCCCTCTGCATTGGAATTCAAAAACAGCCCTTTATTAAAAAATGGAAGTCATCCCTATCGGCTTAAAAGAAGAAATGATTTGCTCGATGATAAAAATCATCAAATTCGATGATTATTATCATCAGTCAGTTTTTTTATTTCCATCACCTTTATTCTTTTTTGAAAAAACAATAAAAGAAAAGGGTGAATTCAAAAAATTAAAATGCTTATAGCCATTCAGTTATACCTTTAATGATCCCTTCATTTTAAATATTTTACCCGTCACACAGTGCTTTCAAATCTTAATCTCAAACAAATAATTCCACAATCATGAAGAAATTAGTTTTCATTTCATTTTACTGCCTGCTTCTCATTGCCAACTGCGAACTGATAATGGCACAAACCGGTAATGTGGGCATTGGAACGGACGACCCGCAAGCAAAATTACATGTAAATGGCGATGCCCGGATTGATAACAAACTGGAAATTAAAGATAGCATTGGAAACACCATTTTTAAATTAGATCCCCAAGGCAAATCTTTTGAGCTGATGGATAGCGTTGGAAATGTTTTTTACCGCATTGCCATAGAGAATGCAAAGTCCGACTTTTCAGTTTCTAATGGAAATTCTGATAACAAGGCTAATCCCAAAGGTGGCGATCCGCTTGTAAACGTAGTAAGAGACGGACCTACCCTAATTACTACTAGGAGAAATACAGATGGTCAAATCATTTCTATAGAAACATTTGATTCGGGTGGTACCCCTGCTACAACTACCACTGCCATTACGAAATTTAACCCGGTAACGGGAAAGCGGATTTCCGAACAGGTAGAAAATGAAGATGGAGGAACAATAAAAGAATTTTATCCAGATGGTACTACTCCAAAAAGCATATTTTGTGCCTCGTCTGACGGCAGCTCAACACTACAAGAATTTAGAGCGGATGGGTCAAAATATGTTGAAAATTTCACAGAAGCTCTTCCTTCGGGAGGATTTAAGAGTATTGTAGATCGATTCGATAGCGATGAAAATCTCTTAAAGGAAGCTGTGATTGACCAAGACGGGAATAGAAAATTTTTTAACAAAAATGGTCAAGAAATAACTAGAGAAGAATATAAAGACATTTATGATAAAACAATTACGAACCCTTCTACCGGTGCAACCAACACCACTAATGCCGAAGGCAATAACGTAGATAATGGCACAGGAAACAGCACTACGACAACTGCGGGGAATGTGAATGTCAAAAGAGGAGATAATGAAAACAACCTCAATGACATTGGCATGAATCAAACCAATAGCGCCGATGGAAGTGCCTTTTTTTCAGATATTTTTGGCATCTCCAAATTTAACGGCAGCGGCGGATTTACGGGAATGGGCTTCGACGCAAGTAGCGCGGGAATAACAATGGAAGGAGATTTGAATATTCTCGGTGCGCTAGCCAAACTAGCCGGATCGTTCAAAATTGACCACCCCCTCGATCCATATAATAAGTTTCTCTATCATTCTTTTGTCGAAAGTCCCGATATGATGAACATTTATAATGGCAACATCACCACTGACGGCAATGGATTTGCGTCGGTTCAATTACCCGATTATTTTAAAGCATTGAACAAAGAATACCGCTATCAACTCACCGTCATTGGCACCTTTGCACAAGCAATTATTTCAAAAAAGGTACAAAATAATCAGTTTGAAATCAAAACCAGCCAACCGAATGTCGAAGTGAGCTGGCAAGTCACCGGTATCCGGGATGACCGCTATGCCCGCGAGAACCGGCTTCAGGTGGAGGTAAAGAAATCGGGCACCGACAAGGGGCGTCTACTCTATGACCCTAACCGGCAAGGACCTTATTCCGAAGGATTACAAAAGCATTGGGAAAAGCATCAGTCGCAGAAGTGAACGGGTTGTAATTCCGGATAATCGGAATTCGCTTCCAAATCAGGTCAAACATAAAATTAGACAATCATGAAAAAGATAATACCCCTGACGCTTAACATCCTCTTCATTTGCTTTTGTGCGCAAGCGCAAATGACCATCACTGCCGGCGCCAAAGTCACCGTCAAACCCGGCGGCTTGGTCAAGGTGACCGGCAAGTTGGAAATTCAAGCCGGAGGTGAACTGAATACCGCTGGAGATGAAGTAAACATCAGCGGTGACCTGATTCAAAATGGTATTTTGACACACACTTCCGGCAAAATCCAATTCGTCGGCGACGGGGTTCAAACTATTTCCGGCAATGTCAGTGGCGTCAATGCCCTAAACAATTTGGCAGTGAAACAACAATCCGATTCCGCCCAAATTGCTCTGCAAACCGATGTGGAGATTGCCAATACGCTGGAATTCATTCGAGGCAAAATCGTCACCAATGCACAGGAAATTTACGTAAAAAATACCGACCCCAACGCTATCATTGGTCACTTTGCGCCCAACATCGCGGAAGGCATTTATGCAAATGACGACCGTTACATTTTGGGCACCTTGTCCAGAAATGTAAGTTCTGCTACTTCAACGACTTACATCTTTCCTATCGGCAATGGGGCTGATTTTTACAATCCTCTCCAACTCGAAAATCTAAGTGGTGGTGCTGGCAAAATCACAGCCGGATTCACTACCCAAGCCCTCGGTCCCATTAATTTTATTGACACGGTAAATTGTAGCCAGACTGCTCCTTACAGTGGTTCGGCGGGCAGCATTGTTCAGTCCAATGCCGCTAATACAGCGGTCAATTATCAGCACATGACTGGGGAGGGTTTTTGGCAAATTCAAAGTGCCCAAAATTTCGATTACGACCTCCTCGTTTACCCCAACGCCTCCAATCAAGACATCAGTCAAGTTGCAAACGGTCAATATCGTCTTCTTCAACGCCCCGACACCGAAGATGCTTCCTCCGATTGGACTTCCCACGTCCTCTCCGGTAGCCCTTGCGTGCTGAGCACGAATTTTCACGAGGTCGTTGGCATGGGCTTTAGCGGTTTTTCCAAATTTGGCATCACCGTCGTGGAAAACCCCGGCGAGTTTGATAATGATATGGATGGGTTCACCGTGAGTCAGGGGGATTGCGACGACACGAATGCCACCGTTTTTCCCGGTGCGCCAGAAATATTAGATGGCTTGGACAACAATTGCGACGGCATTATCCCGGCGGATGAATTGGATTCCGATAACGACGGTTTCTTTGCCTTCGAGGATTGCGACGATACCAATGCCACCGTTTTTCCCGGTGCGCCAGAAATATTAGATGGCTTGGACAACAATT
>CAZJYF010000304.1:0-858 GCA_964549665.1 uncultured Saprospiraceae bacterium | reverse complement strand
GGATTCCGATAACGACGGTTTCTTTGCCTTCGAGGATTGCGACGATACCAATGCCGCTGTATTCCCGGGTGCGCCAGAAATCTGCGATGGCTTAGACAATAATTGCGACGGTTTAATAGACGGCGCTTCCTGCGACGATTTACCTGCATCCGTAGCTGCCGGATTTGATTTTTTGGTGGAAGATTCCACCATCACTTATACACCTCTGCAATTATCCGAATGCGACGGGGTCGATTGGGTATTCTCCAATGCGAGCATTGGAGACATCAGTAGTAGCGGTAATGAAGCCGTTCAAATTGAAATCGGTCAAGGCAATAGCGTTGAAGCCTGCATGACCATTACCCGCTTCCAAGTGGGTGGCGAAAGTTGTAGCGAAACTTTCTGCAATACGATTACCGCGACTGCTGAAGTTCAGGTGGGAATTTTGAAGATTTATCCCAATCCCGTTCGGGATGTTTTATTTGTTGAAATGCCAAAAAACATGGCCGGTCAATCTTTTACCCTTGAAATTTCAGATATAATTGGAAAGCAATTGCAGGTGTTGGATGAACAACTTGCATCAGGTGCATTATCCTTAAATGTTCAGGATATCACCCCCGGCATTTATTTTCTGATTTTGACCAATGAAAATGGAGAACGTCTGGTCAATAAATTTGTGCGAAATTAGAGCAGATGGAACCAGTGTCGGGGTGACTTCGAGTTACCCCGACACTTGGCTGCGACAAGACCTAATCCAAAAATGAAGTCCTACGTATTTGGTACGGAACTTTCAGGAAGGGTCTTTGACTTTTACTACTTTACCTTCCCTAATTGTTTTGCCAGCATTTTTAGCTTTTTCAGCTTTTTTCTTTTGTTTAC
>CAZJYF010000303.1:0-5180 GCA_964549665.1 uncultured Saprospiraceae bacterium | reverse complement strand
GAAGAAACTTCTCTCACTTTTAGCGAGCCTGCTGCTTCCATTTTTGAGCATAGCCCAACAAGTTGACAAAGGTTGGGATGAAAGGGTAAATGAAGCTTTCAAACCTTTTTCGGATGCAGTATCCGGTTTTATTTTTAGTGCTGTCAACCCTGGGGCAATCGAAGCAAAACAATTGCCTATCGTAATAATAATTCTCCTTGTGGGAGCAACTCTTTTCACCCTTTATTTTAAATTCATCCAATTTCGCGGTTTTAGATTAGCCATCGATACGGTAAGGGGAAAATACACCAATCCAAATGAAAAAGGAGAAGTGTCTCACTTTCAGGCATTAACAGCCGCACTTTCCGGAACGGTGGGTTTGGGGAATATCGCCGGCGTGGCCATTGCCGTTTCCTTGGGTGGTCCCGGTGCTACTTTTTGGATGGTACTCGCCGGGCTGTTGGGCATGGCCTCAAAATTTACGGAATGTACCCTGGGTGTAAAATTTCGCGACATTGGCTCAGACGGAACGGTCTATGGCGGTCCGATGTATTACCTGACCAAAGGTTTAAAAGAAAAAGGATTTACACGCCTTGGGAAAGTGCTAGCCGTACTTTTTTCCATCATGTGTATCGGTGGTTCTTTCGGGGGTGGCAATATGTTTCAAGCCAATCAGGCCGCTCAACAATTTAACCACATGGTCGGTACCACCTCTGGTTCTTCCGGGATAATTTTTGGATTGGTAATGGCAGGGGTTGTGGCAATTGTCATCATTGGAGGGATAAAACGAATTGGTTCTGTCACTGAAAAGGTAGTGCCTTTCATGTGCGGTATTTACGTCTTGGCTGCCGTCGTTATCATCTTGTTCAACATTGATTTTTTGCCGAAAGCCATTGGCGAAATTTTTGCCGGAGCCTTTACTTCGAAAGGAATGGCTGGCGGTTTTGTCGGCGTTTTGGTGCAGGGTTTTCGCCGGGCAGCCTTTTCCAATGAAGCAGGCGTTGGCTCGGCAGCCATCGCCCACTCAGCCGTTCGAACCAACAATCCTGCAAGCGAAGGAATTGTTGCTCTGTTGGAGCCATTTATCGATACGGTAGTAGTTTGCACGATGACTGCCCTCGTCATCATTATCACCAATGGCGACGGCAGCATAATGACCTACGGAGTAAAAGAAGCGGACGGCGTCTTGGCAACATCGAGAGCTTTTGCCAGCACCTTGCCATGGTTTCCCTATGTTTTGACTATCGCCGTTGTTTTGTTTGCCTTTTCAACGATGCTTTCTTGGTCTTACTATGGCTTGCAAAGTTGGATGTATCTCTTTGGAAGAAGCAGAATTGCCGATTATTCCTACAAAATCCTTTTTTGCCTCTTTGTTATTTTAGGTTCAGCCGCAAGCTTGGGGGCCGTTACTGATTTTTCTGACGCCATGATTTTCGCCATGGTTGTTCCAAATATGGTCGGATTGGTCATTTTACTGCCCGTTGTGAAAAAGGAAGTTAATTCTTATATTGGCAAAATAAGAACCGGCGAGATAAAGACGTACAAGTAAGCAGAGGGCGAGAGGGTTTTGCGAAGAAATTTGAAATGAAACGAACAAATTCGATTACACTAACCTCATTAGTTTTAAAGAAACATTTTTTTGGTTAGAGACCCGAAGCCTGTTCCAATTTGCGGAACGGGCTTTCGGGCATTTTTTTTGGAGAAAAAAGTGAGTTTATGAAATTTTCGATTTTCAGCCTGCTGCTGTTATGTTTGCTTTTGCCCTTTTTGACCACTGCCCAAAATAGTCCGGGAGCAACCGCCGACGGTTTCGTTTTTAGTGCAAAAGAAGAGCATGGCTTCCTTATCGTTCTTTCCAAACGCTTTGCCGACCTTGAGGAAATGCGGACAGATGTTGCCAAATTTACATGGACTTATTTTCCCAAAGACCAATTGGAGGTCAGCCAAATTCGAATCGGTTGGAAAAACCTTTTCGAGGATGCCATGTACATTAACGGGTTTAAGAACATGGAACACGCGATGAACTATTTTGTCAGCCTTAAGAATAATCACCCGGATTTCTTGCAAATGGGCATGACCCTCAATTATTTTGCCGTTTCAAAAACTAATTTTGACCAGATCATTCGAAATAAATCACTGATTGGGTACAAAGAATTTTTCGAAAAATATTACCTAAATCGTTGATATCCTATAATTTCGGTCTTCGACTATTGAACAAGCAATTCCTATAAAGTGAACTACCAACAAATTCTCACCGAATTAAGAAATAAGGAATACCATCCTGTGTATTTCCTCCATGGAAACGAATCTTTTTTCATCGATTCCATTTCAAATTTTATTGAAAATAAGGTGCTGACCGAAGCTGAAAAATCCTTTAATCAAACCGTTTTTTATGGAAAAGAAACGGAAGCTTCTGCCGTAATAGACGTCGCCCTGCGGTACCCAATGATGGCTATGCGCCAGGTGGTCGTGGTTAAAGAAGCACAGGAAATGAAGGGGTTGAATGAGCTTTCTTCCTATATCGAAAAGCCTTCTGAAAAGACGGTTTTGGTCATTTGCCACAAGCACAAAAAGTTCAATTCGAGCACTAAATTCGGCAAGCTTTTGAAAGCGAAAACCGTCTTTTTTGAAAGTAAAAAACTCTACGACAATCAAGTGCCAGATTGGATTCGCAATTATTTAAAATCCAGAAAATTAGGCGTGACTTCCCTTGCTGCAAATTTAATGGCGGAATACCTCGGTACGGACCTCGCCAAAGTGGCCAATGAATTGGACAAACTAGCGCTGAATCTTCCGGCGGGTACGGAGGTGGATGACAAACTGGTCGAAGAACATATCGGCATTAGCCGGGAGTACAATATCTTTGAATTGCAACGGGCACTCGGCAAACGCGACATTTTGAAAGCGGGTCGTATTTTGAATTATTTTTCCGCAAACCCCAGAAAAAATCCGATGGTTTTGGTCATCGGCACCCTGTTCAATTTTTTCAGCAAAATTTATCAACTCCATTTTTTAAAAAATTCGTCCGAACGCGAGCAATTGCAAAAGTTGAACCTGCGGTCGGCTTATGCGCTGAAGGAATACAGAGCGGCTTTTCGGTTTTATACTTTCCCAAAAGTTCAGCAGGTATTGAGCATCCTGCGAGAATACGATTTAAAGTCAAAAGGAGTGGATTTCAACAATGTGGGCAAGCCCGAGGGCATTCTGTTGAAAGAGATGGTTTGGCGTATCCTCCATTGAAAAAAGGGTTAGCATGCCCGATTTGCGAAATCTTACAGATTTAGTAAATCTCAAACTCATTGATTTAAAATTTACTAAATCTCAAAAATTTTGCAAATTGATCCAAATTAATGAATTTGAAATTTATTTATAAAAACCTTGCATCATTGCCCCAATTGCCTTTATATTTGCGCTTCCCTAAAAGGGGTTTTCAATTTTGATAAAAATGAATTTTCAATTAATTACAAACAATTGTTGGTGGCACAGATATTATTCGGACGACCGGGTAAATTGACGCCATTGTTTGTTTTTTGAAAATCAAAAAAGCGGCTTGTCGAATTTCCCGGCAAGCCGCTTTTTTTTCTGGTTGCGTCCGATTTATTTTAATTTTCGCGTACAAAGCTAAAAACTGAATTTGGCAAAATGATAAAACTCAAAACCATTTACAAAAGGTACCTCGCCGACACCATGACCCCCGTAACGATGTACCTTAAAGTCCGGGACCATTTCAGAAACCCGGTGCTGTTGGAAAGCAACGAATTTGGCAGCGCGGAAAGCCGTTTTTCCTACATTGGTTTGGAACCGATAGCTTCCTTAGTAGTCCAGAATGGACAGGTCACCAAATCGTTCCCGGATGGCACTTCCACATCCGAAAAACTGGACAATCCGACCGTGGTACCCCAAATTTTTAGAGCCTTCATCGGGCTGTTCGAGGTGGAAGCCCCCACTATTTCGAAGGCAGTAAATGGTTTCTTTGGCCACACCGCTTTCGATGCCGTACAGTATTTTGACAGCTTGAAATTCGACCCTAAAAAGCGAAAGTTCGACCTGCCCGACATCCATTATTGCCTCTACCGCTACATCATCGCCGTAAACCATTTCAAACACGAAATGTACATTCTGGAAAATATTCCCGCGGGGGAGTCCCCGAACCTGGAAAAACTGGAAACAATCCTTCATAATCCTTCGTACGGAACCTATTCTTTTCAGTTGGAGGGCAAAGAGTCGAGCAATTTAACCGATGCTGATTTCATGGAATTGGTGACCCTCGGAAAGAAACATTGCCAAAGGGGCGACGTGTTTCAAATTGTTTTTTCGAGGCAGTTTCAGCAGCGATTTTCGGGCGATGATTTCAACGTTTACCGGGTGCTTCGGTCCATCAACCCCTCCCCTTATTTGTATTATTTCGATTACGGAAGTTACAAAATTTTTGGTTCCAGCCCGGAAGCTCAAATGGTCATCGAAGACCACATTGCCACGGTGAATCCGATTGCCGGAACCTACCGACGGACCGGCAATTTGGAGGAAGATACCCGCCTCGGGGAAGCCCTTCTGGAAGACCCCAAAGAAAACGCCGAACACATCATGCTGGTAGATTTGGCCCGCAACGACCTGGGCCGCCATAGCACCAAAGTGGCTGTCAAATTATTGAAGGAGGTGCATTATTACAGCCACGTCATTCATTTGGTCAGCAAAGTGGAAGGGCAACTCGACGAAACGACCAACCCGATTCAGGTATATGGCGACACCTTTCCCGCAGGCACGCTTTCGGGGGCGCCCAAATACAAAGCCATCCAATTGATTGACAAATACGAAAATCAAAATCGCAGCTTTTACGGCGGTGGAATCGGTTACATTGGCTTTAACGGAGATATGAATCAGGCGATTGTCATTCGCTCTTTTTTGAGCAAGGACAATGTGCTGTACTCTCAGGCAGGTGCCGGAATCGTTGCGGCAAGCAAAGAGGAAAATGAATTGCAGGAGGTGAATAACAAATTGGGAGCCTTGAAAAAGGCGCTGACCGAAGCAGAGAAATTGTAACCTTCTTAGTGCCTCTTTGTGAATTCTTTGTGCAGCTTTGTGTAACAACTATCTCACAAGAAAAACTAATTAAACATGAAAATTTATCACAATCCACGCTGCTCAAAAAGCAGGCAAACTTTGCAACTCATAGCAGACCAAGGTATTGATCCCGAAATTTC
>CAZJYF010000302.1:0-5184 GCA_964549665.1 uncultured Saprospiraceae bacterium | reverse complement strand
GGGACTGATGGTTGGATAAACGGGTACATTGATGGCCCCGATTTGCAGCATTCCCAAATCCATGATGGTCCATTCCGGGCGGTTTTTGTAGGTTACCATTGCAACCTTGTCGCCTGGTTTTATTCCAAGTTTCAACAATCCGAAACTTACTTTATTGGCTATTTCAATGATTTGGTCGGTGCTGTAATAAATCCAATCACCATCGCATTTGTGTCCGAAAGATTTTTCCTGAGGGAAGTTTTCTTGTTGATAATAAATAAAATCGAAGAGTCTTTTTACTTCCATATGCTTTCTCGTGAGGTTGGATGTTCAAAAAAAGATTTGTGGGGTGAAAATAAGGATTTTTTAAATAAGTTGCTTCCAAAAAACGGACAGGCTTATTGCATCAAACTCAATCGTTGATACAAGCCACCCTCCAAATCCTTCAATTCTTCATGGGTTCCTCTTTCTACAATATTCCCCTCGGCTATGACCAAAATTTCATCGGCTGATTGGATGGTACTCAGGCGGTGGGCAATGACAATGGAGGTTCTGTTTTTTAGTAAATTGTTCAAAGCTTCCTGCACGAGTTTTTCCGATTCGGCATCCAAAGAAGAAGTAGCTTCGTCCAAAATTAAAATTTCGGGATTTTTCAAAACCGCCCGTGCGATGCTCAATCGCTGTCGTTGACCTCCGGAAAGCTTATCCCCCCGGTCGCCGATTATGGTATCGTAGCCTTTTTCCGTTTTCAAAATAAAGTTGTGTGCGTTGGCAATTTTGGCGGCTTTTACGACGGCTTCTTTTGACACATCCTCCATTCCAAAAGCGATGTTGTTGAAAATGGTATCGTGGAATAGTATCGATTCCTGCGTGACGACACCCATAAATTTTCGAAGCGAGGCCGCTTTGAGGGACTTAATATTTTGGCCATCGATGAAAACCGCCCCTTCTGTGGGGTCATAGAAACGCGGGATTAAATCGGCGATGGTAGATTTGCCGCCACCCGATGGTCCAACCAAAGCCACTCTTTGACCTTTTGAAACTTTAAAGTTGATACCTTTCAATACATCCCTGCCTTTTTCGTATTGAAAATAAACTTCCCGAAATTCGATTTCGGAAGAAAAACTAGTCAATTCGGTCGCATTTTCACAATTCTGTATTTCGGGTTGGCTATCCAAAATTTCAAATATTCGCTCTCCTCCCACCAAGCCCCTTTGGATGTTGCTAAAGGCGGTCGAAATCGCTTTGGCAGGGGACATGATTTGTGAAAACAGAATGATGTAGGTGATGAATTCACTTGCCGTCAGGGAGGATTCGTCTTTCAACACGAGGCTGCCACCATAAAGCATGATGGCTGCAACTACCGTCACGCTAAGCGTCTCGGAAATAGGCGAAGCAGAATATTGTTTGAACAGCATTCGCTTTAGGGCATTGGCGTATTGAGCTGTTTTTTTATTAAATTTTATTACCATGTTTTCCTCTGTGTTGAAGGCCTTTATCACCTTGATGCCGGTGATGGTTTCATCGACCGAACCTAAAATTGCCCCTAAAATTTGCTGTGTTTGCGTGGCGTGTTTTTTTAATTTTTTGATAATGGTAGAAATAATCAACGCGGAAAAAGGCAAAATGAGCAAGGTGAAAGCCGTCAGTTGAAAAGACATGATGAACAAGACGGTAAAGTATCCGGCAATAGTAATGGGTTCCCGGAAGATTACGGTAAAACTGCTGATGACCGAATTTTCAATTTCCTGCACATCATTCGTCATCCTCGACACCAGGTCGCCTTTTTTGTTTTCTGTGAAAAAGCCGGAATCTAATTGAACCAGGTGCAGGAAAATGGCATCGCGCAAGCCTTTTATGACCCCCGTCCGAACGATGGCCAGAATAATCATGGCGAGGTAGCGAAAAACATTTTTCAGCAAAATGCTTAGAACAGCCGCGATGCAAACGAACTTCAAAGCGGCAATTTGTCCGTGTTGCTGAATAATTCCAAGAAAAATAAAGTTGAACTTATTCTTTACAAATTCCACACTCAACGAAAAGGAGGGGTCTTCCAACGGCACCGAAGGCAGGTCAACAGTGCCGAAAAGAATGTTTAGCAAAGGGATGAACAAAGTAAAATTGACTAGTCCGAAAAGCACGGAAAGGAAAATGACGAGCAGGTATTGCGGAACGAAAATCAGATTGGGCCGGGCAAAAGATACTATTCGCAAGTAGGTCTTCATTTTCGGCCAATTAAATATTTTAGATGAAGGACAAAAGAAAAAAGGTTCTTCAGCATGTAAAAATCAAGATATGAAGTACTTTACGGAAGTACTTTGTCTGAAGTCTTATTTCTAAAGTCCTGGAGATAATTCAAACCCATCAGCAAAAAAAGCAAATAAAGGGAGACGCCAAAATTATTCTCAATCGTATTTTCCATCATAAAAGAAATAAAAATGATGGCGTGGAGGGCAAGAAAAAGAGAATTTCGATAATTTTCACGGTAAAAAAGGGGGAAGAAAAACCCAAAAACGAAGGCAGAAAGACCGATGAGACCAGTTCCTGCATAAACGGAAATGAATTGATTGTGCGGCATTCGGAAGGTGTAGTCTCCACCAAATTCGGTGGCATAAACCTTTTCAACCTCCTGTTTTAAATCGCCTGCACCTACACCCAAAAAGGGATGCTCATTGCCAATTTTGAGACCCACCTGAAGAGAAGCCAATCGTTCGGAATCCGAATAATTGCCTCCGATGCCTTGGAGATATTGCCTAAAATCCCAACCAGCGTAGCTGATTTTAGCCTGAAAACTTGGAATCATTTTGTATGCTAATATCGGAAGGAGGATTAAGCTCGCCACGACGATAAAGCCCATCCAATGTTTTTTCGAAACCACCGCCCGTTGAATTCCGATGGCCAGCAACGCTAAATACAAGGCAAACAAGCCGCTTCGCACTGCAAGAACATGGATGAAGACAAAAAGAAAGAGGGTGATGCCGCCGATGAAGTGGCGTTCCCGCTGCGATTGAAAATAAAACCCGTCCCACCATAAAGCGATGCCTCCGATAATCGTCAACGCCAAAGTGAGGCTGAAGCGGATATGGTTGGAAGGCGTGGGAATGGGTCGTCCTTTTCCTATCAGTTCGTTTATTTCTCCAAAATGTACCAGGTAATTTGCCCCGATGTAAAGGCAGGATATGAACATCATAATCAGCAAAAAGAAGAGAATGGCAAAGTACTGTTGCTTTTTCAATTTCGGCATGGCCGCAAAAGCAAAGGGCAACACCAAAAAGGGAAGTTTGATGCGCAGACGTTCCAAAGTATATGTCCAATCATCTGAATACGCAGCACTTAGAAAGGTCAAAAAAAACGGGATGGAGACGACTAGCCAAGCTTTGTTTCCCCAATAATTTTGAAAATCAGCCCTCAAAGTATCCCGAAAATGAAGCGTTACCCGCTGTCCGTCTATTTTTAATTGGAACAAGGCCAACAGCACCAATGCTATCATCGAAAGGGAGAGGATGAATTCAGCCGAAAGAATCATGGAGACCAGGTAAATGAAAAGGAAAGTGACCGACTGAACCTTGTATGATTGGAGAAAGGCTTGCACGCTTTTTTGATTTTTTAAGGAACGGGTAAAGAATTGCGAATAACTGTTTGACTGATTTTTTACACGCACCTAATGATTTGTCACAAACATAGCAACTTGACTTTTGAAGTTAGGCAAAAGACGAGAGGTTTTTGATTTTTTACCTACAATCCTCGGTTGCGAATGGTTTTTTTGGAAATAAAAAAGTGGCAATACCACCGTAACCCGAAGCTTTTACTTCGAGAAGTATTCCAAAGAGTGCAGGACAAACTTGCCTACTAAAAAAAATGGCAGGGGCTTTAGCCCCGAACCCGTTTGTAGCAATTGAATGCCAAAACCAATAAGGGGGTAGCTACGTCACCCTTAATTTATGGGGGCGGAGCAACATCCCTTCTATTTCACCTCTACAAACAGCGACAGGGCTAATGCCCTTGTTACCTTTCAGAAAAGCAGGGATGGTCATGTACCCCTTCGCTGTGTGGAAATTGAAATTTATCTAAAATCTTACCTCAAAAGTCTGTCGGGGACATATGCCGGGTTTTAAGTCAAAAACTTACCTTTGCGGCCTTAATTTTAATTTCTAATCTACGAATCCATGTCAGCAGAAATATTCGAAAAAGTAAAACAACTCATCCAGGACATTGAAACGGCTAACCCCCAAACAAAAGAAGAAGTCGAGCAATTTCGCCTCACTTATTTGGGCTCGAAAAATATACTCAAGCCCTTGATGGGGGAAATCCGAAACATCCCCAACGAACAAAAAAAAGCATTTGGGCAATTGGTCAATACAGCCAAACAGGTGGCGGAACACAAGTTCCAAACTTTAAAAGAAGCCGTCGAGGCGGTTGCCCATGATTCAGGGGCGGCCGACAAGCTTGACCTGACAGCCCCCGGTGAACCTTTGGAAATGGGTTCTCGACATCCCGTTTCCATAACCATGAATCGCATCATTTCTATCTTTCAGCGCATCGGGTTCACGGTGGCCGAAGACCGGGAAATCGAAGACGACTGGCACAATTTCACTGCCATGAATACACCCGAAGACCACCCAGCACGCGATATGCAGGATACCTATTATTTGAAAGACAGCACTGAAATGCTGCTTCGGACGCATACCTCTTCGGTGCAGGCGCGGGTGATGACGACCCAACAGCCCCCCATTCGCATCATCGCGCCGGGAAGGGTGTATCGCAACGAAACCATTTCTGCGCGCTCGCACTGCCAGTTCCACCAAGTGGAGGGCCTGTACGTGGATGAAGGCGTGTCCTTTGCCGACATGAAACAAACGCTGCTCTATTTTGCACAGGAAATGTACGGACCGGAGACCAAAATTCGTCTCCGCCCATCTTATTTCCCCTTCACCGAACCGAGTGCGGAAATGGACGTCTCCTGCTTCATCTGCGGTGCGAAGGGATGCAACGTCTGCAAATACACCGGGTGGGTAGAAATCCTCGGTTGCGGAATGGTAGATCCAAACGTTCTGGAAAACTGTGGCATCGACAGCCAAAAATACACGGGCTTCGCGTGGGGCATGGGCATCGAAAGGCAAGCAATGCTGCTCTATAAAATAAACGACATACGATTGTTGTTTGAAAATGACGTCCGGTTTTTGCGGCAGTTTCAATCGGCATTGT